>DUOA01000078.1 GCA_012839095.1 Clostridiales bacterium | reverse complement strand
GTCAGCTTTCCTGTCAGGCTGTCCCAGTCATGATTGGTCAGCAAACGGATATCTACCTTTTCACCATAGGCTTTATCCTGTATCAGGATTCCGGGTTGATGCAGAAAGTGCTCCACGCTGCCCAGCATATTGTAATTAACAGACAGGACAGCCTGGCTGCTAAGCACCATTTTCACCACGCCGGCTGCATTTACTGCTTCCGAGGCGGTTCTGCTGTATGCCCGGACCAGTCCTCCCGCTCCCAGCTTTATGCCTCCAAAATAACGCACCACAATTACAAGTATGTTCTTCAATCCTTTTTGCAAAAGCACCTGAAGAATGGGCATGCCGGCTGTGCCGCCCGGCTCCCCGTCATCGGAGAAACGCTGAATCTGCCCGCCCAGTCCGATAACAGCCCCATAACAGTAATGGGTGGCATTTGGATATCTTTCTCTCGCATCCTCAAGGCAAAGAGAAATCTCCTCTTCGACCTCAACCGGATAGGTCAGGCCGATAAATCTGGATTTTTGTATTACCAGCTCATGCTCTATGGACTTCGCCACTGACAGATACTCCATATCCGACACCTACCATTCTGCTCCTTCCGACCATTCAATTACTTCATCGTCAGAAACATAATCTTTGAACTGTGCCTGATACAATCCCGAATATATACCACCTTTGTTCATCAGCTCATCGTGGGATCCTTCTTCCACAATGCCTTCCTCTGTAAGAACCAGTATTCTGTCTGCATTCTTTATGGTGGACAGCCTGTGAGCTATGATGATAGTGGTTCTGCCTTGAGACAGCTGCTCCAAAGCACGCTGGATCTTGATTTCTGTTTCATTGTCCAGAGCAGAAGTTGCTTCATCCAACAGCAAAATGGGCGGGTTCTTCAGAAACACCCGGGCTATGGAGATTCGCTGCTTCTGGCCTCCGGAAAGCCTGATACCCCGCTCTCCCACCTGGGTATCATATCCATCGGGGAGGCTTGATATAAAGTCATGGATATTGGCATACCTTGCCGCCTCTTCAATTTCCTCATCCGTTGCATCTACTCTGCCGTATCTGATATTATCCCTTATCGTTCCCGCAAAGAGGAAAATATCCTGCTGTACCAGGCCTATGTTGCGACGCAGAGATTTCAGGGTGTATTTCTTTATATCCTCTCCGTCTATTTTTATAGTCCCCTCTTTTACCTCATAAAAACGGGGAATGAGATGGCACATGGTCGTCTTGCCGCCGCCGGAAGGACCTACCAGTGCTATGGTTTTTCCGGCCGGGATGCTTATGTTGATATCATTCAAAACCTTTTCATTTCCATCATAGGAAAAGCTGACATCTTCAAACACAATATCTCCATGTACATTCTCCAGTTCTATTGCGTCAGGCGCATCCGCTATATCAGGTTTGACATCCATAATTTCCACGAATCGCTCCACACCGGTCATTCCGGATTCAAATTGCTGCATGAAATTGGTCAGCCGGCGGATAGGCTGCAGGAAAACGCTGACATACATGATAAAGGCCAGAAGATCGGCAACCTCCATCCACTTTCTGTGGATAAAGTAAGCCCCAACTGCAATCACAATTACATTGAGCATATTGGAGAAATACTCAATACCGGTATGGAATATGGCCATGTATTTATAGGCTGTATACTTGGAACTCCTGAAACGCTTGTTACCCTCTCCGAACTTCTCCTTTTCGTACTCCTCATTGGTAAATGATTTGGAAACCCGCACACCGGAAATGCTGCTTTCAAGCTGGGCGTTGACATCTGCCAGTTTGACCCGCAAATCCCGGAAGGACCGGTTCATCAGCTTGCGGTATTTGAGCGCAAACCAGAACATAACAGGAACCAGCAGGTATACAATGACAGCCAGCCGCCACTCGACGGTAATCAACATGAAAAAGGAGCCAACCAGCATTATTACTGAAAGGAACAGGTCCTCTGGACCATGATGGGCAAGCTCGGCGATTTCATTGAGATCGTTTACCATACGGGACATAAGATGCCCGGTCCGATGTTTGTCATAGAAACGGAAGGGAAGAGTCTGCAGATGGGAAAATAAATCCCTTCTCATATCATATTCAATGCGAACCCCCAGAACATGACCCCAGTATTGCACAATATACTGAAGACCGGTACGAATAAGATACATAACCACCATAGCAGCGACAAACAACCAAAAGACCCGCATCTCACCGGCAGGGAGAACTGTTCCAATAACTTCCCTGGTCAGCATGGGAAAATATAAATCAATAAGTGCAATAGTCAAAGCACAGAAGATATCAATGAGAAAAAGTTTATAATGCGGTCTGTAATATGATACAAATACACTTAACAGTTTTTTCTTACCCAAAATCATTCCTCCAGTAATGTATGCGCACATATTTTAAATTGCCAAATCTATTATATGCTAATCCAGCCTGTTAAAGCAAGCTTATGTGAATTGCCGGCCAGGTATAAACAGGTACTTCTGAACACGGAAAAGAGTATCTCACTGTAATATCATGCAATTTAGTGGAACATAACACAATATGGAGATACTCTTATGGAAATGATTATTAAGGAAATCCAATCTATACAATACACTTATGTTGCTTAGTCATTTCCTTGCTTTGTCAGCAGCACCAGCAATCCTTCTGACATTTGCATTGTCCCAATGGTGAGCTTTGCTGTTTTACTTTATTTAAAGCTCATATAAAACTCAAACTGATGTTTTCCCGCAAACACCTTATGTTTGTCATCCAGCTGGTTAGACCAGGCCATATCGCCGCCTATTCCTGCCATAGCCCCGTCAATATTAATGTATACCTCTTCACGGCGGATAAGTTCATGTTCGTGGCCTGCAATCCAATAATCCTCCACGGTGTTATGGTGTACATCAAAGGTAAAGAGGGAACCTGTAAAGGTAATGCTGTTACCGTCTGCATCCTCCAGAGTAAACCATCGGGTATCAACATGGCTGCCATTATGGCTTACCGGCACAAAGGGGAAATGTGTCTCTTCAACAGTTGATTGGTACTCGCCTACCGGAGCAGAAAGCTTTCTGTCACAATAGCTTTCACCAGGTCCTCTGCCATACCATTTAAGACTGTCAAAACCCTTGGCTGCGACTAAGCTTAAACCCACTCTGGGCACATTAAGGTAATTGCTGTCCATATCTATGGCGACACTAATCCGGATATCTCCGTCTTTGTAGACAGTATAAGCTATTTGGCTGTATATATCGCCCTTGGCTCCGACAATCCTGTTGGTAAATATAATGACAGCATTACCGTCCTTCTGACTGATGCCATAATCCACGCCTGACGGAATCCGATTCAGCCTGCCCGGCATAAAAGAAGACCATAGCTCATTAGGTTCACCCCACCATTTGGATTCCAGATGAAGCCCCGTCCTGCCCCTGCTGAAATTTTCCCAGCCGCTCTTTTGTATATATTCCTTATCCTTCCGCACATAGCTTAATAAAATATTTTCCCGGCAATCAAAGGTGACCTTAAAACCTTGGCCTGTCACTACTAACAGGTTCTCATCTTCCATAATGCCAAGTTCCCTGCCGGCTGCTTTTATTTTTGGAGCTGCCGGAGCCGGTCCTTTTATTTCAAACTGATACACAGCCATCTCATGGCCCTTATCAGCCCAGGGATAATCCACTGCTGTCTTTATTCTGAAATTAATATATACCTCATTGGTTTGATCGGCAGCAACAGATAAGTCAACCTCAAATGCATGGTCCGCTCCCGGGCTTGCACCGGCGGGCAGCTCGATACGCCCTTTCTCAACTTTCCTGCCATAGACAAGGATTTCATAATCAAGGGAGATTTCATCAAGCCCTATATCATGAGTGCGATTCTTTAGTACAAAGCTGTTAATCTTATCCTTGTCAGCCTCAACGATGAAAGGAGCCTGTCCCTGTTTCAGCTCAATAGCACTGGGTTTCGGAGTAAGGTCAGACAGTACAACGCCATTGGCACACATGTAGTTGGGACATACCCATTCAGTCATGTCTTCGTCCCAGTCACCGCCAAATCCGGCAAAGATTTCCCCCTGTTCATTAACCGCCGGCAGGCATTTATCCTGCCAGTCCCAGACAAAACCGCCCTGGAATATATCATACTTTTCAGCCAGATAGTTAAACAGCTCAAAATGTCCGCTGGAATTTGCTATTTGGTAAGCGTATTCAATAAGCACTATCGGCCGGCGATCATCGTTATCAGCGATCATGTCCATCAGGGTTTCCATGGGCGGATACATGCTGCACTTGATGTCACTGGCAATGGGACCGGGATCATTGTTTTCATATTGTACCAAACGAGTGCTGTCATACTCCCTGATCCAATTAGCCATAGCCGCATGACCGGGTCCGTATCCTGATTCATTGCCCAGGGACCAGGCCACTATGGAAGGATGGTTCTTATAAATCAGCACCATGCGTCTTGCCCTTTCCAGCATTGCTTCCGACCATTCCGGGTTGTTGGTTATATTTCCTCCTAAGCCGTGAGTTTCCAGATTGGCTTCACAGACAACCATAAGCCCGTATTGATCGCACAGGTCATACCACTCAGGATCATCGGGATAGTGACTGGTTCTGACCGAGTTAAAGTTAAGCTTTTTCATAAGCTTAATCTCCTCAATCATATGTTCCCTGGACACAGTTCTTCCGGTCAGCCAAAAATGCTCATGCCTGTTGACGCCCCTGAATATAATCCGCTTGCCGTTTAATTTGATGACATTGTTTTCTATGGATATCTTTCTGAAGCCGACATTGCAGGCTTCAAAATCCTGTTCCCCTCCATCGGGATCTATTAAGGTAAACACAACCCTGTATAAGTTGGGTTTATCAAAGCTCCATGGTTTTACGTCCTTCAGGCTCAGCTCAAAGAAAGCAGATTCGCTGACAGGCCGCATTCCCCGGTAATTCCGGCCGCTGCCCATACCATAGATAGGGGTGGCAATATCGACTGGCTTGGTGGATTCTGCTAATAGTTTTCCATTGGGGTCAAACAGACTTAATTTGATACTGGAATCTGCAAAGCCTTCCGTCCTGTTAACGAAACATCGGGCATTTAAAATTCCTCCGCCTTTGCCGTCGGGTTCGGCATCCACCTTGAAATCCTGAATGCGAAGCCTGGGTTTGGCAATAAGGCAGACAGATCTGTATATCCCGGACAGATGGATATAGTCCTGGTCTTCCAACCAGGTTCCGTCACAAAATCTCAGAACTGCCAGCGTTATTAAGTTCCTGCCTTCAGTCAGATATTCGGTTATCTCAAATTCAGACGGAAGCTTGCTGTCCTGTGAATAACCCACCGGATGGCCGTTAACCCATAAATAATATGCGGATTCCACACCTTTGAAATTAATAAATATGGCTCTGCCCAGGAAAGAGCCGGGTAAATCAAAGGTTCTCCGATAAATGCCGCAGGCATTTTCTTCAGGCACGTATGGAGGGTTATATCGCTTATAGATATCATGAGCGTCAGACTTGCCTATATCCAGAAGATATTTCTCTCCTGAAGCATCTTTAAATGGATATAAAGAATTGAGATATATGGGTTTGCCGTAACCTT
>DUOA01000077.1 GCA_012839095.1 Clostridiales bacterium | reverse complement strand
CGGGAGCTGTATTTGGAGTACCTGAAAACTTCAGAGCCTGATGATGCCTATGAGAAAGCGGCACACAATGCCCTGAGTGAGTTTATTGAGATGCAGAGGCAGCAGTAAAATGGAGGACATAAGATGCCGAAAAACAGGTTGATGGAGATTCTGGAGACTAACCGTGATGTCATACGCCAAAGCAGTCAAAAAGGACTGCCCATGGGTTTGCGGTTATTTCTTTTTCTGATTCTGTTTCTCAGTTTTATAATGCTGGGCGTCCTCTTCATTCTTTTTTCAACCGGCACCTTCAGAATCGGCCTGCAGGAGCATAAATCGGTTCTGGGGAGCGAGCTGGCCCATATAACAAAGGATATCAGCCAGTACTTCGGAAATCTGTCAGTACAGACGGTGGAGCTAGCCAAAGGCCTCTCCCTTAGCATAGAACGCAATATGAAGGAACGCGGCAGGTCGATTGCCGACCTGCAAAAGTACCCTGAGCTGTTGGAGCACCTGCTGGAGGATGAAGTGGACAGACTTACCGGTGCCCTGGAAAAGTCCCGGGCAAGCGGGGTTTTTATAATTCTGGATGCTACAGTCAATCCTGATCTGCCTGGAGCCGAGAATTCGCGCGCCTGCATTTACCTGAGAAATATGGAACCCAATATTGTCAATGAAATGGCTTCAAATCTGCGTTATTACTTAGGTCCCATGACTATTGCCAGAAAAAAGGGGATTCATATTCTGCCCCAATGGCAGATGGAGATGGATATAAGCGAGTTTTCCTATTTTTCGGAAGCAAAAGCAGCAGCAAGGGAGCACAAACTCCCCCTTTCCCGCCTGTACCGCTGGAGCAGGGGAGCTGCTCTGCCGGGAGGCAGCGAACGGGCCATGCACTGTATAGTTCCGCTTATCGCATCAGATGGTACAGTATTTGCCGTATGCGGATTTGAGGTCAGCGAAATGCTGTTTAAGCTTTCCTATGCCCCTAAATCAGAGAATTACGGCCGCCTGTACTGTCTGCTTTCACCGCTGGATGAAGACAAATTGCAGTTGTCCGGAGCACTGTTTGCCGGAAGCTTCGCTGCAGGACCTGCTGTATCGGAACTGATGAATACCGAGGTGTCTCCCTTTGCAGGAGGTTTTTACAGCTATCTCCAATCTGAAGATGATGGATATGCAGGACTGCATCAGATCATATCCCTTTACCCTGGTGATTCCGCATATGCCGATGAGCAATGGGCAGTGGTACTGATGATGCCCCACCAAAGGCTTGACAGCCTGATTTCAGCCAAGAATCGCCTCCTGGTCATGGGACTTCTTATACTGATATTTGTCAACATAGGCCTTGCATTGCTTATCAGTCATACCTACATCAATCCGGTGACAACGGCCCTTGAACATCTTAAGACACCCAGCCAGGCCGCCAAAACCAGAATTCCCGAAATCGACGACTTAATCGAATTCCTGGCAGCGCAGGATGATTCTCCCGGATCTCCGGACACAAAGGAACTCCCTGCACAGGAGTATTCTAATTTATGCTTAGAATTCATTAAGAATGTCCAGACGCTTTCGCCCGCCGAAAAAGCGGTTTTTAATCTGTATGTTAAAGGGCATACTGCCAGGGAAATTGCTGATATACTTTGTCTTTCCATCAATACAATCAAAACTCACAACCGGCGCATCTATATGAAACTGAATGTTACCTCCCGCAAGGAATTGATGCTTTATATTCAGATGATCGAAGAGGCAAAGCTCATACATTCATGATTCCAAAAAACGGGGCTGTATTTGCATGAAATACAACCCCATAGTCTACAGCCCTGCCGAAAAGCAATATGAATGTTACATAAATAAAAGCGTTTATTTAATTATGGTGAACAGTTTGCCTATAACGGGCAGATGCTTGACCTTACCTCCGAATCCGTTTATCAGCCCGATGATGCCCAGTACCAGAATACCGATGTTGTAGAAGGGCATCAGAATCCAACCTAGCACGGGAATTATACCCAGTACAATGTTGCCCACTATGGCTGCAATCACAAGCAATAATGACTGATTTGCATGAAACTTGGCATACCCGGAATCCGGACAGGCAAGCAAGGGCAGAAAGAACAGAAAATAGGCGAGACCTGCCATCGTCTTATTCTTCTCGATATCCTCGGCAGTATAGATATTGTCTGTCTGTGTTGGCTGTGTTGCCATGAAATATCCCTCCAGTTTATTTTATTTATTTTTCGGCGGCTCTGCGCCGGTTTACCCGTTAATTAATGTCCGGCCTTATTAAATTTTGCTTCCGCAGCTGCCGCAGAATTTTGCACCGGGAGGCACCTCCGCTGCACATCCAGGGCATTTGCCGGCAGCAGGTGCTTTCATGGGAGAACCGCAATTGCTGCAGAAGCGCACCCCCTGAGCGTTTTCCGCCTTGCACTGAGGACAGACGGCCCGCGCCAGGGATGAACCACAGTTGTTGCAGAATTTACCGCTGCCGGCTGGTTTCTCACAGGCAGGGCAAATGATGGTTTTACTCTCAAGCTTGCCCTTCCAGACTGTTGCACTCTCGGCTGCCTCCTCGATATTGCGCCTCATGGCATCCGCTCTGGCTTTGGCCACCCATATATCCTGCCGGGGAGCACATTCGGTGCATAAGCCTTCTTCTTCGTTATAACAGGAATCACATACCCACTTACGGCAGCCATGGCAGCGGTTGAAATGTTGTCTGACCTCGTTATTTGCCCTTTCAAAGGCTTTTTCATGCTCCTTCTGCCATTCCGGGCTCATTCCGTCGAAACGTTCCGACAGCGCATATCCTCCCCTTTCCAGTGAATAACCGAGATGCCCGAGCCTGCCGCCCAGAAGGCTGCCCAAAGCACCTGCTCCCCGGGTAATAGTCCGCAGACCCTTGCCCTTCTTATAGGTTTCCGATTCAACAAAACTGCTTTTAAATCCGTCATGGCAAAGATCACAGTAAAAGGTAAACTGGAATCCGGCTTCGGTGGAGTTGTCCTCATAGTTTCTGGTAAATGACTGAAGCATTGGTCTTTCACCTCACTTCTTATTACTCTTGATTTTTTTGCCGCAGGCAGTGCACTTTGTATTTTGGAAAAATTGTTCTTCCCCGCAGCGTGGATTGCTGCATCGCTTCATCAGTGCCCCGCCGCATTGCTCGCATTTTTCCTGTACAAAAGTTGTCCTGCCGCAGTTAATGCAGGCAACATAAAGCTCCCTGCCGCATTGGCTGCATACCGGCCGGCCTTTTTCGATTGGTGCCAGACAGCTGGGACAGGAATACCCGAATGGATGGCCGCTCCGGCAAGCGGGACAATATCGGGCATCCCGGTTTATAAATGTATTGCAGTGAATACACGGCTGTTTATAACCGGCCATGCCTATACCTCCTGTTTTTTGCCGCACTCTCCGCAAAAACGCGCACCGGGGGTCAACTCTGCCCCGCAGGCACTGCACTTGGGCACTCCCAGCCTGGTACCGCACTCCTGGCAGAATTTTACCCCTTCCGGATTGTAATTGCCGCAGGAAGGACAGGTCAGAGCTCTTTCCTCAGCTTGTCTGGCTGCTTCCTTTGCCTTCTTTTCCTCCTGGGCACTCTTAAGCTTTCTCTCAGCTTCCTGCAGATTCGCCTGTACCAGCTGCAGTTGGTTTAATAGTTCCGGAAACTGATGAGCTTCCCTGGCCATTACCTGTCTGCCGACCTCGGCGTAGATTTCAGTTTCTTTCTTTCTCAGATCATTTATCTCATTCTGAGCATTCATAATTTTGACGTCCGGATCATCCTGGGGCATGAATCCGGATAGTCCTTTCATAAGGCCGCTCAGTCCTCCAAACAGATCACTCATCTTCACCTACACCTTCCTTCCACGGTTTAAATTTCTATGCTGATCGGTACTACATTACTTGAGCTCATTATATTAGGTATATCATCAGATGTAATCATCCCAGGGGTGATTTACAAGCCTGTACAGGGGTGATTTTTGGGATGATTTATAGGAAATGCCGGTTGGAACAAACCGATAGACAGCATAAATAATATGCTATATAATGTAAACAGTTTGAGTCAGATTCAGGGATGCTCCGCTAAGGATATTGGAGGGGTAAAATTGGAGTCAAATAAAAGAGTTATTGGTATTATCATTGTTTTACTGGTAGTAAACAGCATTTTTCTTATTGTACAGACCAACAGGGTAAAATCCCTGGAAGAACAATTGTTTCAGGCAAAATATGAACTGGAGCAATCCATTAACAATAGCATATATGCGGTTACAAACTACATAGATAATGCGATACAGTCATCAGAAAACCTAATTGACAACTATTCCATCTCATATGAAGGCATTGACCTGAACAAGAAAACTGTGACGGTAAACATAGACTTCAGATTAAGGGAATCCTCCGGTACTGCAAAGATAAACCTGGCCGCTTCAACAGACAGCAGCTCAGAGCCTCTTAATTACTATGAAGCCGTTTCCGACAACGGATTGGATTACAAAAGCAGATTTACCGTCTCATACCTGGATAACTATCTCTTTGATATCTATCTGCTCGAAAATAACGGCTATCAAAAAAAGATGAATACCCATCCTATCAGCTTGTATTTAAAGGATGAATTTGAGAACAGGACAACACTAAGTTCCTTCGGCAGATCAGTAACCGATAAAGAAGGCTCTGTATCATTTGATATAATAAACAAGACTTTTGGCGAGAATGATTTCAGGCTGAAGAAAGTAGAGTTGATAGTTCTACTGGAAGGCAAAGAGATCTACAGAAAAGATGTTACTAATATGAGCCTGGCAGATGCCGAAGCCATAAACCGTCACAAAGTGGCTGTTGCCGCCGGGGATATAAGCCCCCTCGGCGATGACTTTGAATATGAATACGGAAAGGCTCAAATGAGCCCGGATGGTGTTGAATACGGGTATTATAATATTGAATCCATTTCTCTTGAACAAATTACGGGAAAAGAAGAAGCAGCCATCGATCTGTCAGCCTGTGAATTCAAAGTGGAAGTAACCTATGAGAACGGTGAAAAAAGTAATCTCATGAGTTGAGCCGCTTCAGATTCTTTGAACAAGTATACTCTAGTGTTTTTAAAGCTTTAAAAAGTGTATATGTTCTGCAGTCAGTCCTGCAAAACATATACACCGAAATTGTGCTGTCAACGGCTTGATAAGTATATTACTTCCCTTGTCCGCGCTTTTTATAGTCCTTCTGAATTTCTTCGTTCCAATCTTCCGGCATTGAGCTTTCACGGAATGCAGCCACCGTTTCGCTAATTACGCGAAAGTTTATTTCAATGCCGTCGCTGTCAGCATGATAGTTCTGTGCACGGTCTGCACTTATGCCAAATCGACCTGCCGTTTCCACCGCATCTATGTTTGCACCAAGGAAAACGAATTCCCAACCGTAATGAGTTTTCTGATGCTCAATCATCCGCCTTACCTGCTCTGCCGAAAATTCCCGGCTGGAGTTTTCTTCACCGTCAGTTATTATGACAAACATTACCTTCTCAGCACGGTAAGCATCTGCGGTATGCTTCTGCACATTTGCAATCTTGCGGATAGTTGTGCCGACAGCATCAAGCAAGGCAGTAGAACCGCCGACAGAATACTCTTCATCGGTAATGCTGCTGACTGCCCTTATGTCTATACGATCATGAAGTATACGATAGTTGTTGTTAAAGAGTACTGTAGTAATGCGGCACTCGCCCTCAAGGGCTTTCTGCTTTTCAAGCATGGAGTTGTAGCCTCCGATGGTATCAGCCTCCAGCCCTGCCATGGAGCCGCTCTTATCCAGAATAAAAACCAGTTCCGTTGATCCCTTTTTCATGAATATGTCCTCCTTAATCTTTATTTCGGTTTAAGGATAACATGGAGTAAAAGCAAAAAGGTCGCTTGAAAAGCGACATTTTTCGTAATTTGCGTTATGTATTTTTTAGGTTATATATTTTTATACGAATATCCTGCTCAGCATATGAATCAGTTTAACCAGCATCTCAGCCCAACAGGGGCTGATCATACTTGAACAAGACTTCATTAATCTCAAAAATATTATACTTTCCATTAATTATAAAATATTTCACAATCACATCAAACAAGCGGCTGTCTGACAGGGTATATCCTGCCCGTTCCAAAAGATCCATGGTTTCATTCAGGGTCAGCTTAAGTGCCACGGCAAGAGCAACAGCTGTACGTTTGCTGGGCATATAATTTATATTGTTCCGTATTTTGGAGAACAGTTTGCGATCCATATTGGCACGTTTGTAAACCTCCACATCCGTCATGCCCTTTGCATCAATAAGGCGCAGCAGTGTCTGAGAAAAAGATTCGTCGAGATTGCCAATCAGATCATCAAGACTTTTTAAAGGCTCTGTTTCGGCTTCACGAACCATCATGTTTTTCATTGAAACGGCCCTGATGTCATGCAAGGCTTCCTGCTCTTCCTGCAATAACCGGCTGTGACGCCCTGTGTCAGCTTTTTCTTTCACATAATTTTCATCAATAAAGGCTTCAATTTCTCCAAGCAGCTCTTCGCTTAATTCGAAGGCGTCTTTGTCGAATACCACAAGTGACACATCAATATCATAATCGGCCAAAAATTCCTGAATAGCATCAGTTGCCACACGGAGTGCCTCAGCTTTGGGATAGCCGTAAATACCGCTGGAAATCAGGGGAAAAGATATGCTCTTACAATTATTCTCCACAGCAAGTTTCAGCGAGTTAAAATAGGCGGAACGAAGAAGGTTTTCTTCTCCCCGGGTTCCGCCATGATAAACGGGACCGGCTGTATGGATAATGTATTTGGCAGCCAGCCTGAAACCCGGTGTAATCACTGCTTCGCCGGTCTTTATAGGAGCGAGTTTATCACATGCAGCCTGAAGTTCAGCTGCACCTGCTGCTCTGAATATGGCTCCGCATACCCCGCCCCCCATCTTAAGCCCGGTATTGGCTGCATTAACAATTGCGTCAGTATTCATTTTTGTTATATCGTTACGTACTATGGTAAAAGGCATTGCTGCACCCCCGTTTACATTTTCTCACCGATCCTAACCTAAAAGGGTCATTTCAGGTCGATCCACTCAGTGTTTAACTGCTCCTCTGCAATTTTTATCTTTCCGAGGCAGACGGGCAGCCTGAACCTCCTCGGTCCGGCACTGCCGGGATTAAAATATAGTATACCTCTGTGCCTTTCTGCCTTCGGTATATGGGAATGTCCATAGATAACCACATCAACTCCCGCGCTTGCCGGGTCAATGCCCAGTGTCTCCAGGTCATGTATCACATAGAAGGTCTTCCTGCCCATGTCCACCATTTGTGTCATGGACAAGGACTGTGCCCATATTCCTCTGTCGGTATTTCCTCTCACGGCATACACCGGAGCAATTTCCTCCAAAGTTTTTATTATCTCCGGGCTGCCCACGTCACCTGCATGAAATATGACATCGCTTCCCTGCAGAGCTTTTAGTGCCTGGTCTCTTATCAATCCGTGAGTATCGGATATTACGCCTATAATCATCTGAATTTGTCTCTCCTTAAGCGATTAATCTGTATAATTCCCGGTTTCCGAATCCGCCCGTCCTTAGCGTTCAGCATATTCATTATATAAAGCATAAAAGTCATTTCTTCCGCATCTTAGTACGATATTCTCCAGGCGACATTCCGGTATGAGAGCGGAATAGCTTGTAGAACTGGCTGCGATCGTTATAGCCTACAGCGCGGCAAACCTCCTCCACACTCCAGTTCTCGCTTAAGAGATATGACTCTGCCAGCTGCATCCGCTTTTCCGCCAGATATTCTGTCAGACTCATGCCGCAGTATTCCTTGAATATTTTGCTGAAATATGCAGGGCTGTAGAAGCATTTCCGGGCCAGCTCCTGCAGGCTGAGCGGCCGATTCAGATTTTCTTCAATATATACAAGAAGCTCCGGTGTCAGCTTGCCCATTTGATCAAGTGTTACGGTGGAATTCTCCTCCAAGGCACGAAATATGCGGCTTATTAAGACCAGCAAATAACCCTGAAGGGTGCTTTTGTAATAAATCCGCTTTTCGCTGAATTCTGCTATCATATCCTTTATAAGTGCTTCCACAGCCAAAATCTCATGCCCGCTGAATCTTACCACGGGTATAAGCTTCTCTGTGTAGGTTCCTGTCTCCTCCATTGAGGACAGAGACAGCACCTGGACGGCATTGCTTTCATGGATAATCTGATTGAAGAAATCCGGAGATACCAGGCAGTTGACCAGTTCCATTCCCTGTTGATTTACAAAGGAGTGAATCTGACCTGGTGTCAGAAATAAGAGATCCCCCCGAGTCACCGGATACCATATCCCGTTGACGCTGTGTTTTCCCTGACCCGCCAGGATATAGACAATCTCAATAAATTCATGGGTGTGCGGCGGCTCCGGTTCCTCTACTTCGTATGAATATATATTAATATTCTCTGTTGGGTCAATATACTCAGAAATATTGTAGTGTTTCATTTATCCCTGTCCTTCTGCAATCAATACATTAAACCATATCCTTGATGCCATTTTCCTTTAACTCAGAAGGGATGCATGCCGTATGTCCATTACTGCATATATTTTACCACAAAAATCACAATAAATCTTACAGACACCGCATCGAAAAAGCGTTATGCTGTTTATTGACAGAGCATGCTCAAACCGGGTCAGATGCGCGATACACATATACAGTTGATTCAATACATACCTAAGTTTGAGCGGATACAAGAAAATTACAGGAGGAATGCAAATGAACTTAAATCGAACAGAACTCTTGGACAAAATTTATGGATGTTGGATCGGCAAGAGCATAGGCGGTACCCTGGGCACCCCCTTCGAAGGCCGCAGAGAGCTTATTGATGTGCAGGGCTTTACCTCCGAGCCGGGCAAGCCATTGCCAAATGATGATCTGGACCTGCAGCTTATATGGCTGAAAGCTTTGGAGGAGCGCGGTCCCCTGGGAGTTAATGAACGGATTTTGGGTGAATACTGGCTGAACTATATTCCACCCCATTGGAACGAGTATGGAATCGGTAAGGCCAATATGAAGGCCGGATTGCTGCCGCCCCTTTCCGGCAACTATGACAATGTATGGAAGAATTCCAACGGTGCCTGGATTCGTTCCGAAATCTGGGCCTGCTGTACACCCGGACGCCCTGATTTGGTCACCCGCTATGCCTACTATGACGCATGCATAGATCATGGTACGGCAGAAGGCACTTACGCAGAGCTTTTTACCGCAACCGTGGAAAGCGCTGCCTTTGTGGAAAAGGACCCTGAAACTCTGATTCAGATCGGCTTGTCCTATCTGCCTAAGGACTGCCGTGTAGCCAGGAGCATAAACATTGTCCTTGATGGTTACCACAAAGGCCTGGACTGGAAGACTGTCCGGCAGCAGGTGCTTGATGACAGTGCCGACCTTGGCTGGTTCCAGGCGCCTGCCAATGTGGCCTATGTGGTCATTGGCTGGCTTTATGGAGGAGGAGACTTCAAGAAATCACTGCTTATTGCAGTCAGCTGCGGGGACGATACAGACTGCACCGGCGCTACTTTGGGTTCCATTTTTGGAATAATAAACGGTTATAAGAGCATTCCTGAGGACTGGGTGGCTTACGTAGGTGACGAGATCATAACAGTTGCAGTGGATCGGGGTTCCTGCCCGGGCCTTCCTGCCACCTGTACCCAGCTGGCGGAAAGAACCTTAGCCATGTCTTCTCAGGTTTTGGCAGCCTGCAATACAGGCATCACAATCAGCGATGAGCCCACGAATCTAGCCGGTCTGGAGCCTTCAGACCTGATGGCAGGCGAAGAGCACGCCCGCTGGCTTGCATCCCTGGATGGATCCATTGTTTATGACTTTATTCATACAACTGTCAAGGTTCTGTACCCTAGCGGCCCTGAACTGGATGCCGACGGCCAGGCAGAGCTAAAAATCACCCTGATAAATAATATGCCCGACCCACGGCATTACAACATTGAATATATTATGCCGGAAGGATTCAGCCTGGTTGAAGCACCCAGGCACATCAGCCTGATGCATCAGTCTGCATATACCAATATAGAAAAAAGCTTTACTGTCAGACTGGCAGCGGAATATGATGCAGCAGCACGTAACCACGGCGTTATTCAGATAATAGCTGAAGGACGGCCCACTGTGATCCTGATACCTGTTTTGCTTTATGGATGATACGATACTGCTGAACAGGATGCTGCAGCATCCTGTTCAGCATTTTACTGTCAGGTCCTCCATGATGCGGCGATTCTTCCAAAATACAGTTTTGTTGTGTGCAGTTGGTGTATAATATTTACAGGCACTTATGTTTGAAAAGCCGGCAGCAGAGCACTACAATATAATGTGCATAACAAACTTTAGGATCTTGGCTTATATGATCCTTATACCGTTAGGAGGATGCAATATGGCTGAAATATTATCCCGGGATCAAATATCCGCAGCAGTGGAACAAGCAGTAAGGGAACTGCTGGCAGCTGCAGGATTGGAAGCCGGAGATATCCTGGTTGTGGGCTGCTCAACCAGCGAGGTTCAGAAGCAGATGATTGGCAGTGCTCCCAACGAGGATATCGGCAGCTGTATTTTCCGGAGCATACAGAATGTAATAAAGCCCCTGGGAATTTATCTGGCCGCTCAGTGCTGCGAGCACCTGAATCGTGCCCTGGTGCTGGAGGGAGCTGCCGCAAAGCTTTACGGATACCCCCGGGTTAACGCAGTTCCTCATATGAAAGCCGGGGGAAGCTTTGCTACTGCCGCCTACAAAGGCATGGAAGATCCATATCTTGTGGAAGCGGTACAGGCGGCGGCCGGTATCGACATCGGCAATACACTGATTGGAATGCACCTAAGGCCTGTGGCAGTACCGGTAAGAATCAGCATCGACCGCATCGGTTCAGCCGGTTTGGTTCTGGCCAGAACCAGGCCAAAGTATGTTGGCGGAGCCCGTGCTGAGTATAACCCGAACCTGGGTTAATTTTCTTCTTTATTACAGGAAAGGCTGCCGCCGGCAGGAATACAGGTTCTTTTTGAGCTAATCCAATACCGCTGCAGTCATGGCAAAGTATTTTTCATTGGGGATATAGGCCGGTATGCTGTTTCCCGAGCCCAAAGCGTAACCGCCTGTATCCTTTGCCATGGCCAACAGATTTTTTGCTCTGCGGGTTACGTCCTCCTCTGATGAGCGTATGAGAAAATCTATGTCCAAACCTCCCAGGAGAGCAATTTTGCCGCCCCATTTCTCATAACAATCCTCTATGCTTCGTATGCTGTCCTCGAAGGAATGCTTACCGTCATACCCCATATCGTATATGATATCGTCCATAATTTCATCGGCAAAACCACAGGAATGGAGCACGGCAGGCTTGCCGTATTTATGAGCTGTCTGCACTATTTTCCTGTGCCATGGAAACACATATTTCCTTAAATGCTTCGGCGACAGCATTGTCTGTGTTTTGAATCCCCAATCGTCATTGGACATAATAATTCCCACACTGTCAAACTGAGCGGTTATTTCATAATATTCCAGCAGTATGGAGCCCACTTTGTCGAATATATCCTGAACCAGATTCTCGTCTTCATAAATCATAATGCACAACCTGTCATAGCCTACCAAATCAACTACATTCTCCAACACGCCATTGGGGCCTGCAACCATCAGCTTCATGTTGCCGGGAAGATAACTCTGTATTCGCTCAAAATGGGAGTAATCAACCAGGGCCGGATCCGGCCATTCATAATTCTCAAAGGTCTCCCTGTCAAAAATGACACTCCCTTCATTCAGGGATATGGTTTCCTTTTTTTTATGTGCCGTGTGCCTGAAGGACATTCTTCCCCATACGGTTGTATAGTCATATCCGCAGGCAGCAAAAGCGTCTACCATGTATTTCAAATTATCCAAGTCATCATGATTGTCAGGGCTTCTTCCGGTCACTTCCCGATACAGGTTTTCATTCATGAAAAATTCAAACAAGGTGTGCCGCTTCGGCACTTCACAATTCAGGACAGCAAGAATATTGTCAAAGTCAGGTACTCTGTGCACCAGATTCATCTGGATTCCTCCCTTAACGAACTTCATTCCGGCCTTATAAACCTGTTATACCCCCTTGCTTTGCTGCAGGCTGAATTCACACTGTGCAATATATCCTCTGACAGACCGACCGTGCTATATTTCTCTGACAGCCCGGAGGTTATTATATACATTCTATACAGCATCTCTGATGTCCTGCATTGATAAGTCTTTTGTTGTCAATCCAGCATTTGCCTGTCAAAAAACCTTATCATAAACAGGATTAAAAAGATACCGAAAACAGGGAAGTATTATTCCGACTTAAACTTAGTTCCTTTATACCGGAAATTTCGCTTTAAATATGCCTAAAACCCGCTTAAACAGCGGGTTTTAGGACAAATTGTGGCGGAGGAGGTGGGATTCGAACCCACGTGCCCGGTTAAGGACAACTCGATTTCGAGTCGAGCTCGTTATGACCACTTCGATACTCCTCCGCAAAAATATGCTCTTTTCAAATACGGATATAATTGTTTGCATTCTGCAGGTCTGCCTGCGGCACCTGAATATTTTATCATAAACCCGGCGCAATCTCAACAGAAAAACTGCCCCGGAGTTTTTTAGGCAGGCCCTTTGATTTCAGACAACTTTTATTCCGATTTAATTCTCTTCTGTCTGAAATAATCCCTTATAATCCGGGAGCACGAATCCGCCAAAACTCCTTCAGTTACTTCCGCCTGATGATTGAATCGATGATCTTTAAGCAGATTGTATAAACTGCCTGCACAACCGGCTTTGGGATCCCGGGCTCCAAATATGACGTGATTTATTCTTGCCTGTATTATAGCGCCGGCACACATGGGGCATGGCTCAATTGTAACATAGAGGTCGCAGTCTGTTAAGCGCCAGCCTCCCAAAGCAGCCGCAGCCTGCCTGATGGCAATCATCTCCGCATGGAGGGTCGGATCCTTCCTGCTCTCCCTGAGATTGTGCCCCCGGCCTATTATCTCCCCATTTTTTACAATAACAGCACCGACAGGCACTTCATCCAGTTCAAAGGCTTTCCGCGCCTCTGTCAGGGCTTCCTTCATAAATTCCGGGTTCAAGATTAAAGCTCCTATCTGTCTTTATATAGCTCCTGCACCTCATTATATGCATCATGTGTGCCTATGTCGTAGCAGTTTCCGTCAAACAGATAGCCGTATACCGAATCCCGCTGACACAGCCAGGCAGGAAAGTTCCCCGGAGCATCCGGATTATTGCCTGCTTTCAGATACTCATCCAGCAGTTTCAGGGTTTCCCTTTTGTAAATATAAACTGCAAAAGCCCCGATAAGAGATTTGGGATGCTCCGGCTTCTCTTCAAAATCAATAATCCGGTTGGTTTCATCCATAAGAACAATGCCAAACCTGGAAGTATCCTCAGGCTCTATCTCTTTGACACATACAGCATTGCCGTCCACTGCTTTATGGTAATCATAGAAATCCCTCAGAGAAAAATC
Organism: Clostridiales bacterium; assembly: GCA_012839095.1. Taxonomy (GTDB): domain Bacteria; phylum Bacillota; class Clostridia; order Caldicoprobacterales; family DTU083; genus DUOA01. The sequence continues at coordinate 63,226 of DUOA01000077.1, read as the reverse complement.
CATCAGGTTGTCTCCGGCCAGAACTATTATATCGTCTGAAATACCTGCCTGATCCAGCACAAACTTCAAATCACCCAAGGCACCCAGCCGGTCATCGTTACTGGTGGTGCCGTCATTATATATGGTAATCGGAATATCATAATCGCTTTCTTTCTTCCAGTCCAAAAAATCCTGATAGAACTTTTCATTGGTAACTATATGGATTCCATCTACCGCATCTATCCGGGTGACATTTTCCATAATATGATCCAGAATCGCCCTGCTGCCTACTTTCAACAATGCTTTCGGCATATTCTCCGTGAGCGGATACAGCCTGGTGGCATATCCTGCTGCCAATATAATCGCTTTCATACCTATCCCCCAGTTCCTTTACCTGCACATGGATAATATTCGTTCTAATCAGTAATACAGGCCTGTCATAGCACTTGTAGATATTGAACCTGATTTCTGCAGCACACATTACACTATATCATAACAGCTATCAGCGGACGAATCAAATTCCGGCGCTTCCATGTCCGCCGGGCATCAAAAGGGATGTTACCGGCCTCATTAACTTCTATCAGGTGTTTTGCAGCTGCTGTTCTACAGAAGCTCTTTCCTCAGCTCTGCCGCAGATTTGGGCGACAGGTAAGCCGGGGGCACATCAAATACAGTGCGGGCTCCGGTCTGCCCTTCCTGCTGCATTCTCCAGGCGGCCCGGGCATATGCAGTCAGTACACTGGCTGTAAACTCCGGATTGCTGTCCAGCCTGAGCGAGAATTCAATGATGCTGGTATTCTCATTATCCTCTCCGGTTTTTCCGCTCCGGATAACAAAGCCGCCATGAGGCATAGCAGAATGCTCCCTTTTCAGTTCTTCTTCCGTGATAAAAGTAACCCTGGTCTCATAATCTGCAAAGTAGTTGGGCATGGTTTTGATCTGCTCTTCGATCCTGGCCGGATCAGCCCCTTCCTCCAAAACCACATAACAGTCGCGAAAATGCTTATCCCTGGTTGAGAGTTCCGGGCTCATGCCGCTTCTCACCTTGTCCACGGCTTGCTGAATTGGAATGGTATACTGCTTTGCGTCCCTCACTCCATCTATCCGCCGTATGGCATCAGAATGTCCCTGGCTGACCCCCTTGCCCCAGAAGGTATAATTTTCTCCCTGGGGCAGAACAGCTTCTGCCATCATGCGGTTAATGGAAAACAAGCCTGGATCCCATCCTACTGAAATTATGCTTATCAGGCCGGATGATCCGGCCGCTTCATCCATGCTTTCAAAATAAGCAGGTATTTTTGCGTGGGTATCAAAGCTGTCAACAGTATTGAATAGTTTGGCTAAATACGGGCCCTGCTCCGGCAAATCCGTGGCTGAGCCGCCGCAGAGAATCATTACATCAATCCGGTCCCTCATGCTTTCTGCCTGATCTATATGCATTACCTTAACGGTTTTATCTGCCGGCTTTACCGTTTCAGGCGGTCTACGGGTAAAAATTCCCACCAGCTCCATATCGGGGCACTGCCTGACAGCCAGCTCGACCCCTCTTCCCAGATTACCGTATCCTGAAATGCCGATTCTTATTTTCTTCATCCCCATCTACCTTCCTTGTTCATAGATTTTAGTAAGGTCCTCTTAGGGTTCACTTCCTTCTTTCAATAACTGATATTTTACCAAAAAATGTTGATTTTATCAAACTGTTTGGCCAATGTGACATTGTCACAGAAGATTTATTCTCCCCGGTTATAATAGTACTTGAAAGCCATCGGAACGGGCTTAATAAACACTTAGTATCAGAAAGGTGAGGTTGCAATGCATAATTGGAATTGGCTTAAGGGGGCCTTGCTGCTGGGAGCAGTATTCTTCATAGCAGCATTTCTGGTAAAGCCCATAGGAGTTTCCACTCAGTTCAGCGTAGCTGCAGGAATAGTACACAGTACATTGGATCAGGATGTAATACAGGTGGATGAAACCCGTGATTCGGGATACCGCAGTACCAATGCCTACTACGATAAATCAGATGGAAAACTGGCCAAATCCATCAAGAACCCCATGAATTATGATTTCATTTTTGTACTGGCCATCCCGCTGGGAGCATTGGCCGGGTATCTGACAGACAAAATCAAGAAGCAGAAGGCCGGTGTATCCAGTGCAAAAACTGAAGATAACAGCCTGAAGATTAGTGAACAGGAGCTTAAAATGCCTGAGATGAATGTCCGGGGTGTCAGAACCCCCTTTATCAAAAAGTATCTGCCGGCCTATATAGGAGGGTTCCTCCTTCTCTTCGGAGCCAGGATGGCAGACGGCTGCACCAGCGGACACATGTTCAGCGGCATGATGCAGGGCAGCGTCAGCGGCTATATCTTTGCCGCATCGGTTTTCCTGGCCGGAATTCCCGTTGCCAGGTATCTGGGAAAATACTTCATGGAAGGGATGATTGATTGATATGACTATTTTATCTGCAATTATACTTGGCGGCCTCTTTGGCTTTGCGCTATACAAGTCAGGAGCTTCCGACCCTAAAAAACTTATGGCTACCCTCCGTCTTGAGGATCTTACCCTGATGAAAACCATTCTTTTCGGAATTGGTTTTGCCAGCATCCTGCTGTCCGTCTCATCCCTTGTTGGACTATTCGACATCAGCCACCTGAGCATCAAAACCACCAACCTTGGTGTCATCATCGGCGGCCTGATATTCGGAATCGGTTTCGGAGCGGCAGGTACCTGCCCCGGCACATGTGTGGCGGCTGCAGGCAGCGATGGGATCAAAAAGGCTATAAGTGCCGTAATCGGCGGCCTGCTCGGTGCCTTCGTCTTCTCTCTCAGCTACGGATGGTTCAAGGATCTGGGATTGTTTGACTCACTGAATGCCGGAAAACTGACCCTTTTCAATATTTCGGATGCCTTTCCCTCAGTTATCAACCTGGGATTCGGTGGACTTCTGATTATGGGCCTGCTCCTGACAGCTGCAGCTTATGTCCTGCCCGGCAGCCTGGCAAAGGCTCAGCCCGTAAAACAGACAAGAAACATGAATTAGCCGGCACGGTATATGACAGCAGCATGTATTAACATGCCTGATGTCAGAGGTATGAACTTAGAGACACGATATAAGAAGCATGAACCAGCAAGAATGAGAGGTTTCGAAATTGTAACTGTATAAATAATGAATACAGTAAAAATAGATAAGAAAACCATATAAGAATCCTTAACAATTATGGAATGACTTTGAATCGACAAGCATTGTAAGAGAACTAAATGCGAAATTTGAAAGGAGATTGAAAATGGCGGCAATTACAATAACAAAGGATAATTTCAATAAAGAGGTAATGGAATCCAAGGTACCCGTCCTGCTGGACTTCTGGGCTCCCTGGTGCGGCCCCTGCAGAATGGTAGGGCCCCTGGTGGAACAGCTGAGCGAGGAATTGGAAGGTCAGGCCAAGGTAGGAAAGGTAAACGTAGATGAAGAAATTGAACTGGCTTCTGCCTTCCGGGTAGCCAGCATCCCCACCCTGGCTGTAGTCAGGGACGGAAAGGTAACCGCCCTGCAGATTGGTGCCAGAAGCAAGAACGATATGAAAAAGATGTTGGATCTGTAAATCAGGATAGTATCTATAAAAGGTAAAAGGTGCAGCCAAATCAGCTGCACCTTTTGCTTTTTCACTCACTGTAGTCCATAAGTCCGCTTCGACTTACCAGAGTTATCTTCCCTCTGGACAGGGACACCAGACCCTCGCTCTCAAAATATTTCAGCATCCTGGATACAACTTCCCGGGCGGTGCCCAGGTTCCTGGCAATAACTTCGTGGGTAATTGCCAAATCATCAGTTTCTTCAATGGCAGACTGCTCCAGCAAAAAAACGGCCAGCCGCTTGTCCATGCTCATAAATACAACTTGTTCCACAACCCACATTACATCGGACAGGCGGGCAGAAACAATCTCGGCCTCAAAGCTCTTGACTGCCGGGTTGGAATCACTGAGCTGCTTGAAAACAGAAGCCGGCATGATCATAATTTCACTGTTCTTTTCCGCTTCCACATGTATATCGAAGGTAATATTGCGCATGATGCAGGAGGAGGACAAAATACATACATCCCGCTCAAAGAGGCGGAAGAGGGTAATTTCCTTGCCGGATTCCGAAAGAATGAAGCAGCGCAGCTGACCGCTCTTTACAAGAATCAGCCCGGTGCAGTCCTCTCCGTCGTGAATGTTCTGCCCCTGCTTGAAGCACCGCTGCAGCAATTTTCCCTGCACAAATCTTTTTTGTTCTGAATTCAGTGCAGGCCAGAAGGCAAGCACCTCTTTTACGAACTCCAAATCCTCAATAAGCAAAGCACATCACACCTGTTACATTTATTTATACTATATGAGAAACTTTATGCCTGTTATGCCTGCCATAATAATAACACAGATGACAGTACAGAAAAAGGAGAAGCTGATGAAATGATGACTCCCCGCTGAAAACAGCCTAAAAAAGCACTGATAGAAACAGGCATTTTACGTTTATTATTGTATAATATAATAAACTGCATAAAGCAGACACAGATAAATTCGAGTATAAAAATCTGAGTAGAATTAACATACAGAAAGGTGGAACATAGTTGAAGATTATAGACGCCCACCTCCATTTTTCAGAGCGGGAGCACTTCAGGAGAACAGCAGAAACAGTGGCGGAAGTGGCTTTTTCTGCCAAGGGGCTGAGAAGTGAATATGAAATAGCCGGAGTAACAGCAGGTATTGTTATGACCTCACCGGGCAGGGAACCGCTGCCTTCCTCCGGATACTCCCGGGAGCTGGAACTGAAAGACGGAAGCATCGAAAATCTGCTGGCCTGTATAGGAGTCAACCCGGTGGATTTATCCAATGATCCCGGAGAAGAGCTATACCTCATTGAAAAGGAGCTGAACATGCCCTATGCAACTGGTATCAAGCTTTACCCCGGATACTTTCCCTTTTATGTAACCGATCCTCTTTATAAACCGATATACCGTCTGGCTCAGAAGTATAAAATGCCTGTAGCCATTCACTGCGGAGATACCAGTTCAGCCAGGGCAAAATTAAAATACAGCCACCCCATGACTGTTGACGAGGCGGCTGTGGAATATCCCGATATTACTTTTGTAATCTGTCATATGGGAGACCCCTGGGTTATGGATACAGCTGAGCTTATATCCAAAAATCCCAATGTCTATACCGATGTATCCGGCATGATTGCGGGAAATGCAGCCTTTATACAAAGGCGCCGGAATACTGCCCTGTACATGGACCACTTCAGGCAGGCAATGGTGTATGCCGAACAGTATGACAAGATATTGTTCGGAACCGACTGGCCCATTGCGCCTGTGGTGCCCTATGTGGAGTTCATCAAAGACCTTGTTCCGGAAGAACATCACCAGGATGTTTTCTTTAACAATGCTCTTAAGGTTTATCCCAAACTCAAGGATTTGTTCGATTCTTCCGGTTCATGAAATATATTACTGCCAATCCCAAAGCTATCATCATCGGCCTGACATGTATCATATAGGCAGACAGCTGCATGAGAGGCGCCATGGCCGGGTTGCCGGGCATCACCACCAGGGCAAGCACTGCTATGGTAACGGGGAAGAAGGCAACAATGAGAGCCAGGATGGCTATAAGCAGTGTCAGCAGCCTGCTGCCCTTCTCCAGCTTTTTGGAGCAGGCAAAAATGAGAAACATGATGAATGCAGGCAGGATAATTAGGATGGCGGATACAGCTGCTGCTATAACGCTGCCGGCTCCCATGGAGGGAAGGCGCAATACTTTGAAGAGCAGAGTAGTGGAAACCGCGCCAAAAACCGGTGCCAGTGCGGAAATCAGCCCGATAAAGAAGGCTGCCCGCCTGCCGCCTGATGTACCCAAGGCTGCAAATATAAAGCATACAGCCAACACTGCAGTTGAGATAATTCCAACAATCAGATTGAAGCTGTACAGGGTATTCTGGTAGGTACTCATATCCATCTTACTTTGCAAAATCATGGTAGAGAGGATCCGCTGTCCGGCAAAGGATACCAGGCCAAACAGGGCAAAGGTCAGAATTAACCCTATGACAGACCAGTCATGTTTTTTTACCAACGGTTCTTTTGCTGTAACGGTTTTCATTGTTCTCCCCCTTTACTCCTTCTTCAGTGCCTCTTCCTGATTGGAAAGCACCTTGATTACCGCCTGCAGAGCATAACTCAGCTGACGAATCTCATTAAGCTCCAAATTCCTGAAGTCAGGAATATATTTGCTGATCATCTGAACTTCGGGCAACTCGTTGTTCATATCATACAACTCCTTTTCATCAAATCCGGGTATGGATTTTACCCGTTCCTTAACATCAGTTATGACAGGCAGGTCATTTTCCGGCCGATCCAGATAAAAATAGCAGCAGCTGGTCCAATAATCCGAGCGCTCAAACAAATCAAAGGGAGGCAGAACTTCCTTTTCAAAATCTATGGGCCTGCCGTCTTCCCCGGCGTAAAGGCCGGCCCGGATCACGGATATATCCTTTTCCCTGAAATACTCAAGCAGATTCCTGTCCCAGCTTCCTATCTGCTGCATGGTCACCCGGATATTCTTATCAAAATATATTGGATCCGGAATGTGAAACCGGTAGAAGCAAAGGGCCATATCCTGGTCATCAGCTACCGTGAACCCCTGATATTGGTTGCTGTATTGCCCCTGACACCAGCCTGTGCCCACATAGTCCTCCGTTCCTGTTCCGCACAGAGTGGGGTACTCATCGTCATCGTCCAGGTAGAACTTTACTTCCCCTTCTCCTCCCCAGGACTTGCTGTATTTATCCTGATCCATGAACACTCCGAAGCTGGCACCCAGAAACCTGCCTTTTCCCTTTACCCTGCTCAGGATGGTATAGTCCTTTCTCAGAGTGGTAGGCAGTTCCTGATTATACCAGGCATGGAAGTAGAGGGCATCATCCGGTATATCATCACCCAGGGTATAATCGATGTCATAATAGAGCATATTGGCGGTTGAGAAGCCGTCATTTACCAGATCCACCCTCATCCCTGTGCGGAAGGGCATGGGTATGAAGCAGTTCAGGGATCTGCCCTCCGGACTGGAAAAGCATGCGCTCTCAAAAGCGGTCATCCTGCCCAGGCCCATGCAGAAGAAGTCTCCCAGGGGGACATTTACTGCAGCCTGCTCAGCTCCATCCCAGCGGATCTCCAGCCTTAGCTGTTTTAAAAGCCTGGGGCAGAGCCCGTGGATGGTCATCCAGATGCGCCGTATAACCCCGCTGCTGCCGCTTGCTTCCGCAAGAGTCAGCCTTTTGCCGGGCTGTATGAAGAAGTAGGGGGAGCCTTTCCTTCCCAGAGAGCTTTTTCCGCCTCCGCCTTTCCTGCCCCACACATTCTCAGGGCTGGCCCACCGGGTTGCCACTCCCTCGGGTTTACGAAACCAATCTTGATTAATCATCTTTTTCCTCCAACAGAAATATATTCTTTGCCTGCATCCCTATCCTTTGATTCCTCCCAGTACCAGACCGGTGGTAAAGTATCGCTGCAGGAAGGGATATATGCAGATAATGGGTATCATAGCAATAAACAACTGTGCGGATTTGGTTGTCCGTTCATTAATTATCTTCAGAAGCTCCAGATCCCGTACTGTCAGAGTTGTGGGATCCCTGCTTATTACAATGGTCTGCATGTAGCTCTGCAGGGGATACTTGCTGGTGTCGTTCATCAGTATCAGCCCGTCAAACCAGGCATTCCAGTGACCCAGCAGGGAAAAGAGGGTAACAGTGGCCAGAGTGGGGATGGAAAGGGGCAGAAATATGCTCCAAAGGATCCTGCCGTGTCCTGCTCCGTCCATATAGGCCGCTTCCTCCAGTTCGCCGGGTATCCCTCTGAAGAAATTAATCAGCAGAATAACATTAAAGACAGGCACTGCACCGGGTATGACCAGGGCCCAGATGGAATTCAGAAGCCCGGTTTCTCTTATGATCATATACCAGGGAATAAGGCCTCCTCCGTAAAGGATGGTTATGATAAAAAACCAGGTGAAGATTCCCTTTGCCCGGAACTGGGATTTGCTGCGGGAGAGGGGATAGGCAGCCAGAATCGTCATCAGCATGTTTATGGGAACCCCCAGAGCGACCCTGAGTACGGAAATCCCGAATGCACGCACAAAGGCATTGTTTTCAATGACATATCGGTAAGAATTCAGGTTGAAGTCCACTGGGAATATAACAACCTTTCCGCTGGAAGCTGCCGCACTGGTGGACATTGAAAGTGCCAGTACATGCAAAATGGGGAAGATGCACAGGGCAGCCATCAGGAAAAGGAGTATATAATTAAAAACCAGAAACACCTTGTGGCCGCGGGTTCGTATAATATTCATCTTATCCCCTCCTAAAAGACCCGGTAGCCTGCTGCTTTTTCCGCTGCCTTATTGGAAGCTGCGATGAAGAGAAGAGCCACCAGGGATTTCATCATACCGACTGCAGTAGCAGGGCCGTACTGATAGTTGTCTATTCCCATCCGGTAAACCAGCGTGTCGATGATATCACCGGTACTGTATACCATCGGACTGTAAAGGTTGAATATCTGCTCAAATCCTGCATTAAGTATGTTGCCTGTACTCAATACCGTCAGCAGGATAATGGTAGTGGAAATGCCGGGCAGGGTGATATGCCAGGTCTGCTGCCAGCGGCCTGCACCGTCTATCACTGCTGCCTCGTATAAATTGGGATCAATGGATGTAAGTGCAGACAGGTATACAATGGTGCCAAACCCAAAATTTTTCCATACATCCGTAATCACTGTGGTAAAGGGAAAGATTTTCTCATCACCAAGGAAAAATACTGGCCTTATTCCCAGATATCCTAAAAATTGATTTACTATACCCTCAGACGGGGAAAGGATGGTTATGAGGATACCGGACAGAATAACCCAGGATAAAAAGTAGGGCAGATAGATGATTGTCTGTACCGTCCGCTTGAATGAGGAATGTACCACCTCATTGAGGAGCAGGGCTACCGTAACCGGCACTATTATTCCTGCAATCATCTTCATAAATGCAATGAATACTGTGTTACGGATTACACTGACGATATTGGGCATACCGAAGATATAGGTGAAATTGGTCAGCCCAATCCATTCGGACCCGAAAAGACCCTTCCCCGGCAGAAATTTTTGAAAGGCTATTACATTGCCCACCATGGGGCCATATGCATAGACTACCATTATCAGAACCGGAGGCAGGAGCATCAGGTACAGGGGCAGCTCCCGTCTCCACTTTTCTCTTTGCTTAGTTTTCATAATTTCCTCCCTGAAGTCAATTACGGTTTTCTTTCCACCAATCATTTACTTCACGGGTGATGTCCTCCCCTCCCAGGCTGTACCACTCATTCACAAAGGCATCAAATTCCGACAAAGGCTCGCCCATTATCACCTTGATAACCATTTCTTCCTCCATGGTATGGAGAGCAGCCATTTTCTCGGACATAGTCTGAGTAGGTGCTCCGTAAAACCGGTTCAGCATTCCCCGATCCCGGGCAATTTCATTCAGAATGCTGACAGCACCATTCTCGCCATTGGTTGCCACCTCCACCCAGGCCTCCTTGATGCCCTGGTCGAAGTAGGCGGCAATAATCTGATACCTCTGGCTTTCATCAATATTCAAACCTGAAGGATCACGTCTGGCCAGAGCTCTGGATAATTTCTCATGGGCAGTAAGCATGTTATTGGGCTCCCATAAATGAAAATCCGTATATTTGTATTTGATTACATCAGGATTATCCAGATCACCCAGATATGCATCCCGCAGTTTCTGATCCGTGTCATCCTGCAGGAAGTTTTCAGTCCACAGATTAATCATCTTCATGACAGCTTCAGGATGCGGATATCCCTTTCGTACCACTATCATAGAGTAGACAGCTGCCGAGTACTGACTCTTTGCAGTCTTATCATCGATGGAGGGAATGGGAAAAGCCTGCCAGTATGCGTCGGGATAGTTGGCCTGGCTTAAATTTAGCGGATGGTAAGGATTCCACCAGACACCGAACTCAATGCCCACCCTGCTGTTAGCAATATCCTCGGACAGTTTTACTGCGTCCTTTACACCAAATTCCGGATCGATTTCTCCACGTTTGTACATCTCCTGCAGGGCAGCCAGTGCCTCCCTGTATTCAGGCTGAACTGAGCCGTAGACCAGGGAGCCGTCCCTCTCGATCCATATCCTGGGATAGGCATGAAAACCATTGAAGAACCCCTGCAGTCCTCCATATGCCGACCATAAATCCTTGGACATGGCAAGTCCAAATGTATCATCCAGGCCGTTGCCATCCGGATCCTCTTTAACAAAACGGGCAGCCATTTCCATGACATCCTGCATGGACTGAGGCGGCGCCATACCCAATTTGTTCATCCAGTCCTGCCTTATCCACAAAAGAGGAGCTCCGGCAATGGAGGCATCGGTTAAGGGCAGCCCCATCATCCTGCCTTCCAGAGTGACAACAGGAAGGGCAGTAGCGTCCTGTTCCATAACATCCTTTGTCTTTTCCGATGCATAAGCTTCATATACATCGGTCAGGTCTTCAATCATTTCACTGTCATACAACAGCTTGAACAGGAGTGAGTTGACAACGAATACATCGGGCAGTTCCCCCGACATAACCGTTGCAGATAACTTCTGACTGTACTGGGAGGCATCAACCACCCACAAGTATTTCAGGTTGATTCCCAGCTTGTCGGCATAGGTGCGGGTCCAGATATTGTTATGGATATCGTTGTCGCCCAGGAATTTCACCGTTGCATCCACTGATTTGACCGACATCATCTCAACAGGCGGTGAATACTTCTCATCCGCCTTCAAATCAAAGTCCTCGGCTGCCGTATCATTCTGATCGGGCTCCGTAGAGCTTCCGCTGCATGCAGCAATAAACATTGCAATTACAAGAAATAAACTGATTAGGATTGCCCGCTTTGTTTTTCTCATTGCAGTAACCTGCTCCTTTCTTACCTTTCTATGAGATTCAAATGTACTTTTTGAACCATTCCGCCATTTCCATATTCATTTCCACCGTATCAGCATGCCCGACACCGGGATAGATCCTGTAGCAAAGGGCTTCCTTGTTCCTGGTCAGGGGTTTCAGCTTTTCATAGAGCCTTATCACACCCTGGGCAGGAGTGAGTTCGTCTTTTTCTCCGCACAGCATGAGCAGGGGAATGTCCTTCATTTCCTGATAATAGTTGATGGGCTGGATTTTTTCAGCCAGATTGCGGAATTCCTTCAGATCCTCTTCCTTCTCAATAATGCCGTAGGATTTCAGTTCTTCTGTCATTCCCCTTGATACAATGCCATCCACTATGGACACCCAATCCGGCGTGCTGATTATGGGTACTGCGGCATTGATGCGTTTTTCCCCGCTCACCAGATAGGCAAAGGTGATGCAGCCGCCCATGGAGTAACCTGCCAGACCCACCCTTGACGCATCTGCTGTCTCATGATCGGCAAAGTGATCCAGCAATTGGTTGATTTCAGCCTCACTTTTGGTAATGGCCTCAAGAAGATCTATGATCCTGGTACCGCTCCTCTCTCCATGGCCTGCCGCATCCGGTGCAACAACATAAAAACCATTGGCTGCCAGCAGATATGCCTGAGGCAGGATAAATTCCTTTCTGCCCATATAGCCGTGATACAACAAAACCATGGGCCTTTTTCCTGGCTCATCTGTCCTGTACAACTCCAGCACAGGTATGTCCTTCACTCTTCTGTTTCTTACAATAATATCCACTTGCTTTCCCTCCCATCACAGAGTCTCTCCCGTTTTTATTATACAGAAAACCTGATATGGGCTCCATATCAGGTTTTTTACTTATATTTAGTTAATTTTACTTTATTATATATACCTTATTTTTATATATCAGGATTCCGCTGAACTTCCGTACCTGGCCCTGTATTCCAGGGGAGACATGCCCATATACTTCCTGAAGGTCTGATTGAAGTAGGAGGGGGAGGCAAAGCAGAGCTCTGCTGCTATGGAATTGATCTTCCGGTTGGTCTGCGCCAGCAGCTCCTGTGCTCTCTGGATGCGCATGCTGGTAATATAGCTGGTTAAGGTCATGCCGGTAGCCGCCTTAAATATCCGCGACAAATATGAGGCATTATAGTGCACCAGATCGGCAAGAGCCGTCAGGGATAAAGGCTTATTAAGATTCTCTGAAATATGTTCCCTGACCATATGAATGGCCTGGGAATCACCCAGGGCAATATTTGATTTCCCTCCGTCCGCTCCCCCGGGGGCCGCGAACATGCCTGTCCGGGCTATAATCAGCCCTGCTCCCCTGGTTCTGCTGTTTAAGATCAGCCGGTTGCAGCTTTTATAAGCCTCACCCAGACAATGAAGCCTGACGGGCTTTCCCCATATTACAAAGGAAAGATTAATGCCGGCTTCCTCTGAAAAGCGATCCTGCATAACTTCTGCAATTCCCTTTATCCTCTTGACCGGATGGGGCTGTGATTCATCTGCTTCGTGCACGGAATCCATGGGGCGGGGCTGCAGGACAAAAACAAAGGTGTTTTTTCTGTATTCATCCAGTATCATCTCGAAACGTGGCAGCAGATAGGTATAGGTAAGCTGCTGCAGTATGGGGTATACTGCAGATTGTTCCCTGAGACTGAAATCCTCGGCATTGGTAATACTGCCGATCATCAGGCAGACAGCCTGCCGGTGATCCAGGGAAAGATTCATGTTCCTGATCATGTACTCAGGCTCCTCTGGGCCGATATCCGGATATTCCAGCAGTGATACCAGGAATTCATGCCGGAATTCCAGCGGGCTTTCGCTCAAACGGCTCAGCCTCACCTGATTCCTGATTCTTTGCACCGCCTTGTGCAGGCTTTCAGCAATCTTTTCATAACCTTCGGTCTTCAGAATGTAGTTGACCGCCTCCAGCTGATTTGCCTGATAGATATAATCAAATTCTGTATACCCGCTAAGAAATATAACCTGGCTGTGAGGCCATCTTGCCTTTACCTGCCGGACCATCTCCAGCCCGTTCATGCCAGGCATGTTGATATCGCTGAGCACAATATCAACCCGCTCGGTATTCAGAATTTCCAGGGCTTCATAAGCTGAAAAGGCCTTGAAAATGTCCAGTTCCAGATCCTCATAGTTGTAAAAAGCATTATACAGGCCCTCCACCACATCCGGTTCATCATCTACGATAAGCAGTTTGTACATGCTCTCCTCCTGACTCAAAGTCCGCCTGTCAATTGGAAATCTCATCAATCGATTCGTTGTATACCTTTTCCATACGCAATGCAACCTTCAGCCCGCCCAATTCGCTTCTGCCGACCTCTACCCCGCTGTCCGGCCCATGACCCAGCATCAGCCTTCTGTGTATGTTCACAAGGCCGGTGCTCTCAGCATCCAGATCTTCAGAATTAAGCTTTTCCTTAAGCAGATTCAGCTCCTCATCGCTCATATCATCCCCGTTGTCTTCAACGATGATGGCAAGTGAGCCGTTTCCGGACTGAAAATATATTTTTAATAACCCGTCTCTTACCTTGTTCTTAAGGCCATGCTCAAAGACATTCTCTATTACCGGCTGCAGAATCATCCTGGGTACCGTCAAACCCCGCAGCCCTTCAGGCAGCTCTTCGAAATGAATGGAAATGCGGTTGCGGAAGCGGTGAGCCTGGAAATCCGCGTATATCCGGGCATGCTGTACCTCTTCCTCCAACAGGGCCTTGGAACTGGCATTCCGTGTTATATATTGGAAGTAGATTCCCATCTGTCTTGAAAACTCCGCCAGGTTCTCATAATCCTCATTAACAGCCATATCATTGAGGACAAAATAGCTGTTATAGAGAAAGTGGGGATTGATTTGTGACTGCAGCTGCTTAAGTTCTGATCTCTGATAGAGTATCTTTTGTTTGTATACCTGATCAATCAGGTTTCTGATCCGCCCCAGCATGGAATGAAATGCAGTAAACAGGTATCGGAATTCATTGTCCTTTTCATACTCAACCTTGATATCCAGATTGCCGGACTCCACTATCTGAAAGGCTTCCACCAGCTGAGTCAGGGGATGCTTAACCTGCCTGTACAAAAGGTACAGGAATAAAAAGGCAACTACTGCTACATAGGCGGTAAATATCCAAAAGTAAGGATGATAACGCTGAAGGGGTCTGTATATCTCCTCAGCGGAGGTATAGTTAATCAGCGTAAGGCCGATGTTTTCATCCCTGTATACTGTAACAAGATACATTACATCATTCCACTGCTTAAGCTCGGTTGTTGTCTGCATGTCAGCTGAAGGAGAATCGGCAGCGGAAAGGGTTTCTGACCGGCCCACCGGCAGCAGGCTCAATACAGCAGCCGGATCCCCGGCCGGAGTTCCCCAGCCGGCAATCAGCTGTCCGCTCTGCTGGTCCAGGAGGGCCATTCCACCGTCAGACGCCCTTTTAATCTGGCCAAGGCCGGCCTTGATGCTGCCCGGAGACAGCTCCACGGTAGACAGGCAGGTTGGATAAATGCCTTCTCCCTTATATATCTGGACAGAAGCCACTGCTGTGACGAGGATTCCGTCATTAAGCATCAACTGACGGCTGCTGCCGGTGGTCTGATTTACCAGTTTCTCATACTCCTCTTTGGTAAGGCCGGTAACATTTCCATTTGCCTGAATGGATCGGTTTATACCAGGCATGTGGATGGATGCATTCTGTACTATATCGCTGATATCCAGAAGTGATGCCAGCCGATCCTTTATACGGTTAATGGCAAAAACCATGTCGATATCGGTCTCGTATTCAGGAAAGACAGCAAGCCTCATTACATCCTTGTCATTCAGAAGAACGGATTGCTGCTTGATAATCCGGGATATGTCGGATCGAAGCTTGTCCATGTAAAACTGACTCTGAGATTCCTGGGACAAGGCAATCTCAGCCTGCAGGCGGTTTATTGTCCATCGATAGATGCCGAAACCGGCAGCATAAACAGGTATGACAACCACAATAAAGGCAGCCAATATCAGGGTAAAAATCGATTTGCTTCCATTCTTATTTGCTATGTTGCTTCACCTGCCGGCAGCTAAAGTCCACTGGTTGACAAGAATATACAATAATATATATGGGCAATTTAAACTATATTGAAAGGCAGGAATAATGTCAAGTGCAGCAGAACTGCAGGAACAATGGCCAAAGAAAAAACGGCGGCAGGTTACCGCCGCAAATTATTCCTTTTTTCTAGGGTTCTGGCTGTCATGATCTCCTTACCCAGATTCAAGGTGCTGAACAGGTCATGTATGAAATTTGCTCCTCTTGATATCAGAAGGCCGGTCAGGAGATTTCCCACAAAGGGAATCTGAAAGGGTATGTCCAGCAGTTGAAAAACGTCTGCCCGGGTTCCCAGGGCTATCAAAATGCCGACAACCATGGCACCTGCTCTGTCCCAGTTGAACTCTCTGTTTTTTCCCAGCATCTTAATGGTCTCCCAGATGCCTTCCGCTATAATCGCTATGATTACCACTCCATAGAGCTTCAACCGCCCACCTCCTGTCCCAATAAAAAAGACCGGCTAAACCGGCCTATCCATTTCAAATTCATTCAGAAATTGTATTTTCTTTAGACTGTGGCTTTCATACTCCGCTTCACTAATCAGACCTTTCTGTTTCATAACCTGCAGATGCAGCAAAAACTCCTTACATAATTCGGCGAGGGCGGATTTACAGCATTTCTCTTTAATCATATTGACCCCTCCCCTCAGATGAGTAACCCGCTATATTTATATTAGCTTCGCTCCTATACATTGTTTTAACTTATATATATGTGTTTTTATTGTATTCGCTACTTTTCTGAATATTCCTTTAACTTTCTGAATATTTTAAAATTTGTTTTTTGCTATATTGCCTATACATATAGTAGAAGGTTGTTTTCATGCTGCAGCCATGACAAAAATTCCTGATAGGCTTTGCTTTTAACCAGATCTTCAAATTCTGACGGCACATCCATGCTGCGGTGCTTCCATTGGTATTCGAGCTCAAGCAGAAATAGAAACTTCTCAGGATATTTCCGATAATAGTGGGTTAGCAGATCAAATATCATAGCCAGCTCATTTTTGCGCCTTCTGTATATCAGTCTGCTTATATACTCCTCCATAACAGGCGTCAGCCGTGAATACTGTCTCCATGCCTGAGCAAGGGTACGAATGCTTACAGCACTGTATTCACCCTTATTCAGGTATTGTTTTAGTTTGAACTCGTAGTCATCCGTTGTTTGCATCAGATAACGTACAATTTCAGCATCATTCACAATTTCCACTGAAAGGTAGTCCCAATGATGAACCAGATATTGACCATATGGATAATACATTGCTGTTTCCTTCAAATAGGAAACACACAGACTGCAGAGTATATCATTTGGTTTATCGTGATACAGGCCGTTATGAGCAATGTATTCACGAAAATCTATTTCCGACAGGTTATTCTTATTATACTGGTTCCTGAAATATACAGCCTGAGCCCATATGTTGCATTCCTTACTGTCCAGATCCTTATCCAGCAGGGTGCTTAGATCCAGCCGGACCAGAAGATCAACCAGCTTAATCCTGATATCCTCCGCTTTTCCCGGTATCATGCCCCTGTACATAGTACGTATCATTCCGGTGTATCCGGACGGCCGGTAGTAACGCAGCAGTTTCAATGCCAGCCTGCTGACCTCGGTCCAGTCCATGCTGACGGAATCGCAGCTGATTTCCCCCGGCTTTTCCGGATCATTGTAATACCGAACAGAAAGGCTGAGTATTTTTTGTATTGCAGGATGAATGGTGGACCAGATGCCGGATATTTCATCTTCGGAGTGAGTTGACAGCGCTTTTAAGCAGCCTATCAGATTACCGTTTTTTCCGGCCATGGCATTATCTATCAGCAGCTTCAGGGCTGAATTCTTTATCTTCCTTTCTAATCTGTCTATCCTGTCTGCCGGGAAAAACTTACAAAGGGGTTCCACCCATACTGCATATGGGTCCGGTTTGTCCAGAAAACAGAGACTTCTTGTACCGGGCCATATAATGATCGGCGGATTCCCGGCATCCTTGTCCAGATAGCAGAACCGAAGGCTGATTCTTCCCTGCAGATTTTTCTGCCGGGCCAGCTTATCTGCCGATATATAATACAAGCGGGTCAGCCTGAAAGCAGCTATCCAGGCATTCATAGGCCATGGCCGCTCCGCACTCGACAGTCTTTTCTCACATTCATCGGCCAGACTGCTGCTGATGGTTCTGCATTGGTTTATAGCTATAAAAAACGATTCATCATCCAATGCAGGATTTAGCAGACTAATATAAGGATAATCTTTAGTATCTGAGCTTTGCAGCAGCTCAATCAGCATTCCTTCCGGCTTGTTTACCGCCGGCAGATATTCCATAATCAGTTTTCTAAGCGGGCTTTCCTCCCAGTATCGGGCTTCGGACGTCAGAAGTATGGACTGGTAATCACTGAAATGTTCAGGCCGAAAATTCTGCTCGGTTATATAATTCAGGTATACGGCCGCTGTCGAAGGCTGAGGCAGCAAGCGCCAGAAGAGGAAGGGCAGCTCACCCTTGCCGGCACTGCTGAAAAGCTTCAGAACAACAGCTTCAGTTTCTCCCTGGCTGAACATGCAATCCTGGAGTATAAGCCTGTATTTATTCCACAAAAGTTCATACATGCCCGGTTTTTCTGCCTGCATCAGCTTTAAATCACGCTGCATGATTCTAAAGAAAGCAACCGTCCTTATAAGAATCATGTTTTTCAGATCTGCCATAAGCATGGGGTTGCTTTCCGTCTGGCCCATGTACCACAAAAGAGGAAGATTTTCAATATTTAATACGCGTTTCTGTACATCCAGCTCATGCAACAGCTTATATGCATACCTTATATCAAGAACATCCCAGTTGGGGAAAAGATGCAGCAGCTGCCATTTTCTTAAAGGAGTATTGGTATCTTTCAACCCTGACAGGAGGATAATACGTATAGCAAGCCTGACGGCCAATGAGCTGCCCGGCATATGAGCCATAATCCTCCTGCATACGCTTATAATGGCCTTTCTCTGAACCCTGCGCTCTACCCTGTTCATATTGGGAGATGTAAACAGGTGAATTCTCAGGAGCCTGAGAGCCTTCTCCAGATCATCCCTCCAGTTGTACAAGCTGTCCTTCTGATTGTACAGGGGTACATTTCTGCCTAACTTTCTTCTGCGCAGCCTGTACCTATGGTATATAAACCCGCTTCCATTGTAAAAGCTTACACCAGTGCTGTCCTCGGTAAAAAAGAAAGGGTTTTTAATAACAAAGTACTGCCTGAAAAGGCGAAAGCCGCGAAGCCCGCGGTTGCTTATGCCTACCGATTTCACTTCTTTTCCGCCCAATCTGGCAAGGAGCCTGATGTCCCTGTTCTGATATTCCTTTCTGCCCCTTTTCCTGCTGCCTGCAGCTGCACCTTCCATGGGCAGGCTCTGAAGTTTGTCTTCTCTGCCCGGCAGACCCAGCAGCCTGAAGAAGCTGATCTGCTTTGCACGGCATTCATCATCACTGCCTGCCGGCATATTCCGAATAAGTTCCAATGGCCATGTATTAAGCTCATTATCCCTGTGCCACTTTATCAAGTCGTTATAGGAGTGATTGGATGGGTTCAAACACTCTGCTGCAAGAGAGGGCTTTTCATCAAAGTGTTTTTTCAGCTCCTCAAAGGTCCTGCATCTGTCCAGGTGGTTTTCATTTTCAAATTCTTCAGGCCGGATCCGGATACGATACTGAACACTGCTGCCCGGAATCGACAGGGTAATAAGCTCCTTCTGTTCACCCTGATAGAGCAGGGATGGTTCTGCCAGCACTGAGTAGTAGACAGTCATGGTATTCCGACTTGTAACTTCTCGCCTGATATCAAATACATTATCGGTATGCCTGATATGGACCGTTAAAAACTTTATGTCCAGCTTGTAAGACCCGGTCAGCCTCAGACTGAAATGCCCGTGGACGACTGTCTGCTCAGCAGCCCCGGACACAGCTGAGAAATCCTCTGTTTTCAGCAGGATCTCATCAGAATTCTCTGTTTCAATTCTGACAGCCGCCGGATGATCCAAATACTCCCGCATGGACAATACGGCATCAGCAGGTTTTTCTTCATCGTGCAGCCTGCTCATGCTTTCAGCCCAGTATTTTTCACCCAATAGCTCGAGCCTGCCTATAAAGGACGGACATGTAAGCCTTTCAATATCCTCAGACAATGAACTGCCAAATAAGGAATCATGGATTACATGGTACAAATGCCTCACCCACCTTCGGAGTACTTTTCAAGCAGGTAGTTGAAATCTTCATCCGAAAAGTTGATGATGAACTCGATTCTCCTATTTCTGGCTCTTTCCTCATCTGTCTGAGATATAACCGTTCCGGCTATGGGTGAATACTTGGACATGCTGGATGATTTGTAGAAGGAACCATATTTAAGTAGATCCTCTTCGGACAGTTCTGATAACATATAATCCACAAAGACACCGGAACGTTGTGCGGAAAGCAGCCGGTTCCTG
Source organism: Clostridiales bacterium (assembly GCA_012839095.1). Lineage (GTDB taxonomy): Bacteria > Bacillota > Clostridia > Caldicoprobacterales > DTU083 > DUOA01. The sequence goes on along the minus strand of DUOA01000077.1, from coordinate 43,717 downwards.
CTTTCGGCGCCCCTGTTATCCGTGTGACCGATTACTTCTATGTTTAATATCCTGACGCTGTTTTCGCTGTTTTCTATCTGCCGCTGTTGTTCCTTGACAATTTTCATGAATGCCTTTCCCAGTTCTTTGGCCAGTTCCCTGCCGTCCCTTGTCAGTTTCCATTCGTTGAATTCAAACAGGGTCTCCGCATCAACGTATAACCGGGTCTCATCCCGCATAACCGTGCCCGGTCCCAGCTGTTTGTTAAGCTCGGTCATCAGTGTGTCATACATGTTTTCACGGGCATCAATAATCCGCTCTATATCATCAACCAGCTGCCTGTGCCTTTCTTCCAGCCTTGTGCTTTCGTCTTCCTGTATCTGTTTTTCTCTTTCCAGCTCTTCAGTCAGGACTCTGTATCTCAATGAATTATAGGAAGCTATTACAGCGAACAATGCCATGGCAAAAAAGAGAATCAAAGCCGATGATGACATGATATCCACCATAGACGGCCAGTAATCGACTTTGTTTTCCCTGCTCTGCCTGTAGCCTGTCCGTTTATATGTCATCAAAGGTTTGTCCTCCTTCTGCACTCTGGGTTTGTATACCGATTACATAGTTTAGGGCCTTTTGAAGCAGGTCTGCAGTTTCATGAAGGTCTATGATGTTTCTGTGGAAATCATCGTAGCTGGCAGCGGCTTTATTGGTCATCTCATCAAGGGTCTGTATAAAGAATTCCTGGGAATCTGCATTTCCCTGCTGCATGGTGTCCACGAATTCGGTTAACCTCATTCCCAGACCATGTAAGGAGCCGTTCAGATTCTCCCTAAGCTCCAAAAGCATATTATTAGTCTCCGAAACAGCCCTGTTCATCTGTTCTGTTTCCTGTCTTAAGTGATCTGCCAGGCGGACGGCTGATTCATTCATGGTGGTGGTTACAGCATCGTCAAATGCCTCTCTCATTCTGTTTGAAACATTTATTGAAAGATCACGGATATTTCCCTGTAAATCCAGAAGCAGCCTGTAGCTGTTATCCATTACCTGTTGTACTGAATCTGTACTCTTTTCATAATTCTTATATATGCTGGTCAAAGATGATAAAGCTTCCTTCATTTCCCGATTGGAATCCGTTGAGGCTGCAAGATTGTCATTCATGCCTCCAATCAGTTCATACATATTGTTAACAGCAATTACCATGGCATCACTGAAGGCCGATGAGGCCATATCCAGATTGTCTGTAAATTGCTCCGTCACCTGCTCCATTCTGCCGACAAATTCTTTGAGTCCCTGATGAAGGGTCTGGCCTAATTCCTCACTTAAACGGGCAGTGATCATGTTAACGGCTTCCACCTGCTCATCCAGGGTACTGCAGCTGTCGCTGAATATTTCTATGCTGCCACGGAAATGCTCAATCGGCCCATGCAATCCGTCTATTGCCTGATTCAGTTCGGACACGGACCGGTCGATTGTTTCAGCTGAGAACTCCAGATTAAGAGAAAGATTCTGTACATTACCGGAAAACTTATTTATGCTTTCCTGCAGCCCGTCTTTCAACTTGATTATAGCCCTGTCCAGCCCGCTTTCGTACTTTATTCCAATTTCATTTTCAAAAAAATCAACTATGCAGGCAAACGTTTTTTCTTCATTATGCGAAAATAACAAGCTGTGTACAAGGTTTGCCAGGATAGACATAAATAAACCCAGCAGGCTGGTTGTAAAGGCAGTGCTCATGCTCACCAGGGGAGAACGCAGTATATCTACCAGATCCTTGAAAGACTGCATGGTCATTCCTGAATTTGAAAAAACAAAATGCTGGTTAAATTCCGTAATCAACCTAATAATTGCGGCTGACAGCCCGTAAAAAGTGCCAAGAAGGCCCAGAGCCGTCATTAAGCCGGGAAAGAGCGATATTATGTTCTTACTTATCCGCATGCTGACAGGTATTTCCTTGTCCAGCATGGAATCAAGATCAGCTGCATTTGCATTCTCCTGCTTTGCTGCTACATATTGATCATAGACGTTCTGTAGATACTCATGCTCAAAGGATCCCGGTTCCTCTTCCGGGCTTTCTTTTTTCCTTATGAGACACCGGTTAAGTTTCTGAAACCACAGCATCCTGATTATGTCCGCAGCCATGAAAATGAGAAATAAAAGTGTGATAAAGAGGCAGATTCCCTGGCCGAATGGCTCCTGATTGATCAACATTTCCTTTATATTAAGCTGCATTGTATTGTCTCCTTGTTAATACATCCCCTGAAACGGTTATTTTTTGAATTCAGTATCCGCCTGTGCAGGCTATATTGCCTCCAGCGCTCCTTTTTCCTTAAGGCTGTAGCGATTGCTTCCGGCCGGAACAATAAGAGCAGGCTTATGCAGTGTTACCTTACGTTTTCCTCCTGCAAGGGCACCGCTTATATTAAATAAAGGACGGTATTTCTCCAGCTCCAGATCCTGCATCAGCTTTGACCTTGTTGGAACCGGAATAACATAACAAATACCGTTTTTAGGAACGGTCCTTATAAAATGAGCATTCCTTTCATTGGAGTCCATCAGTTCGGCGCTGGTCATGGCACCGGACATGTATGTGTTTACGGCAATCTGTTGAAATTTAAATTTTTCCGAATATTTATTTTTCTGCTCATCGGTCAGCTCCAGGTAGTTGTTATAGAGATTGCGAAGCTCAGCTTCATCATCCGTAAAACCGGGAGATGGAGGCAAATCCTGTTTGCCTGAATAAGCATTGTAAACCTCCGGCATCTTCACATTCTTTGCAAGCTGTTTCTCTATTTCTTCCCTTATAAACTCCTTCATCTCATTTCTGAATTCAAAGGCAAACTCCCCTATTTTGGAGTTTACTGTATCATCCAGCTCCCTGTCGGGCAGGGTATCTTTTCGGGAGTTTAATCCGGGATTCGCCCGAGCGTAGCGTGTTCTTTCCATTACTTCAATTTTTTCTTTCAGTTCAAAGAATTTATTGTCCAGCTGCTTTCTTATATCCCAGTTTGTCTTAGCCTGTCCTCTCTGGATAAGGATGGTAAGAGCAATCAGGGCAGCAACGAGAATAATAAGTGCTATAAGGAGTATGAGCTGCATTAAGCCTCCCTTGCCGGAAACCGCTCCGGAAGCCGCCGTATCGGCAATCAGTATGTACAGCATTCGGTAATCCTCCCCCCCGTATTAGTTCATGGAACGCCACATACGCAGAAGCTGCCAGGTAATAATCGTATTAACCGCCTTAATAAACAAGGATTCCGCAGCCGCAAATGCAACCTGTGGACGCTGATTTCCCTGGGCGCCGCCCTGCACCATCCTGCGGGAAGCAAGCTCGCGATTCAATGCTTCCAGCAGTTCCGTTCTGGACAGGCTGATAAAGCCTCCGGTTCTGCCCAGGGTGAGCTCAACGGGATAGAAACCGTTAGCAGCTGCCTGTCTGTTAAATAATGCAATGAATCTGTCGATTTCTGCCAAATCCTTGTATTTCCACTGCTTCAGCCAATACTCTTCCGGAAGTGCAGCCAGATTGGTCATTGCGTCTACAACCTGTTCTCCCTCTTCCGTGCTGACAACAAATGACTCTCCCGCCAATACGACTTCGGCAATCTTATCCGACTCAAGCTCTCTTTCTTCATAGGTGAAGGGTTTTGAAACCAGACCCTTTGAAGCTTCTTCCTTCGGATTTTTACTTCTGACGGCTTTGTATACAGCACCTTCTCCCATTGAACCGATTCCCTCATTCATAAATGCCCTCAGAAGCTCGGACACTGCCTGCTCATCGTAGAAGCCTGTTCTGATCCAGTCAAGTATATTGCTTCCGTTACCGGCAATGCCGATAAAGGGGCTGTTTATTGCTGAATCAGCATGTTCTTTTCTTGAGAAACGAATCAGCATGCCGCAGTAATAGAAGAGAGAGCTGACATAAAATGCTATTATTGTCCGGAACATTTTAAGCTTGGCTCCAAAGTTTCCAAAGTCAGTATCGTAATTGGCTATTATATAATCGCTGAGCAGGTTTCCAAAGGTCTTGCCGGCCCCGATTTGAACCGACAGGAGGTTTTCCATATGCATGTAAAACTCATCCTTGTCTCTGACCAGTTCCGGATCCAGCAGTGCCTGGTTGATGGTATAATTATTCATAAGCCCCTGATTTCTGTTTACTGTCCTGTTGATCAGATCCGAAAGGAACTGCCTGTTGTCATACAGCAGATCAAGCAGCATGTTTCTTGCCCCGTAGCGTATGGAAGTCTGCAGACTCTTCATGCTGTCTCCATGTTCAAGGTGCAGGAAGACATCCGAGCTGCCGCCTCCTATATCCACTATGGTAATATTCCTTAGCATAATCACATAATCACTGTGAACAAAATATCGTGCCACAGCTTCACTTTCCGTCATCAGCGTAACAGCGTTTTCAATTGTAGTCTCCAGCGCATCGGCTCCACCGAACATATTTACGCATTCCTTGCACATGCTCATGAATTCATTGGGATTGTTGAGCGAAAGCGGGTATGAGAACTGCCACTTGATCTTCCTATAACCGTTCAAACGGGCATACAGCACTGCCATCATAACTATCTGGGCAATCACTGTCCTTGAAAGAAGCTGATCTCCGACCTTGGAAGTCCATTTTACCTGTGTTTTCAGATATCCAACCCGTGCGGAATTGTCATAGCTGATCCCGCCCTGATATGGATCTGTTTTATGAAAGAACAGATTTGCATCCATGTAAGGTTCTCTTGCTCCTTCTCCTTTCATGGCATGCACCACAGTGGGGAAGGGAGATATTACTTCAAAGGGAGTCATGAAAAACTCAATCAGCTGGTTTATAGCCTGGACATCACAGCAGAGAACCGCCAGGGTATCCATGAAATTAACCTTAAACGGAATCTGCAATTCTCCCTGTTCGTTAATAGTGTTGCCATAGATGGTTGATGATGAGGTTCCAAAATCTATGCCAAAGACAACTGTTTTGGGGTCCTGGCCGGCTGCTTTTTGTTCCGGCTCCGCAGGCAGCAGGTAACCTGCATGCCTGTCATTCCACTTAAGGGATAAAGCCCTTGGATACTTATCACACTTATAGTATCTGACATAGGGCTTTGTATTTGGATGACCCTCTTCATTCAGTTTCTTATATTGCTCCATTACGGAATTAGAATCAGCTGCCGGCTCGAAATGAAACTCCCGTGTTTCATTTTCTGCACTCATAAAGTAATAGTGTTCCCAGCCGGGTATCCGGTATCTGGGCCATATTGCAGCTATGGGCTTCTCATTTATTCGTACCAGCTCATCCGATTTGTAGGTTTTCTTAATCTCAACCTTGTTTCCGTCAAGTAATTTTACCCGTGCAGCAACTACCACATCCTCATCATGGATCTCAATGGAAACATCTGCCCGGATGTCTTCCACTAAGTTAAAGGCCAGCTCTGACAGGGGCAGAATGAATGCCCTTGATTCCACTATGGTATCGTCCACTACCAGTCCAAACAAGGCTGTTGTTGTTACTACATTTTTCTTAAAGGTTGCATCCACATAGGGAGTTTCACTGGTCAGCCCCCTGTTTCTCAAGGGCTCGGGCATTGCATCTTTCTCCAGGGAAACCATATATGCAAGATTCGGGAGAAATAAATCTTCCATCCGGTACAGATGCATACCGGCATTTCTGTCTCTGATTGCCCTTCTTACCATTTCCGGATTTCGTTTGAGCGTGGCGTAGTCATATATGCCGAAAACGACGGGATTTGAATCTGACAGGCTGTGTTCCATTATATGATAACTGCCGTTAATCTCAAACATCAGCTGACTTGGAACCCTGCCAATAAAATTCATTGCATACCGGACAAAAAGCAGTGATAACATGGGATCTCTTTCAGGTTCCTCTATAGTCTCAGCAAAGGTAATCATGGGGTTTTCTTCGTCTTCATCCGGAACCTTGTAAAAGGCATAATCCGGATAAAGGCTGCAAATCTCACTGTAATAGTCTCTGAGATTCCAGATAAGAGCTGCGGCAAAGTCGTTATCCCTGTTTCTTTCCCTTTTTTCCAGAATCTCTATTGCATGTTTCAGCCAATAGGCAAGAACGATAATATCAGCATTTGTCAGCCTTTCATCAGGAGCAGTCAGGGTAAGAGGATCGACAAAAGAACCGTTTTTATGCCAGCTTATGGGCAGACTTTGAGCCTGTGCTGCTGCTGCGCTGACCATGGTGGTGGGAGAGGTCATGCCGATGGGGTATTTAATCGTCTGATTGTCTACTTTAATATTGCAATACAGCAGGGAGATTCTCTGCCAGCTGTCACCTTCGAAGGCTGTATGGGAGGGCAGCAGGGACATGGCTGCCTGCAGAAACGGGCCTTCATGGCTGTCATCCAATCTGACAAAGCCTATGCTCATGTCCAGTTTGTAATGTTTTCTTAGTACCAATGCAGCCAGCAGCCCCCGCCATTCGCCGATGACACGTTTGCAATAACTTGTTGCCTTCTCAGGTGCAAACATCATATCCCTTAAAAACATCTGACAAGACAGTGCCTTTGCCCATACATTGGGTATGGAGCGTAAATCCTTGGGATTGTTATTGTTCACAACAAGATTATCAGATATAACCTCTATCTTATCACTGCTGGTGTTGACCAGTTTTCCTCCTTCCGGAGCCCCGCCAAGTGAAGCATCAGGATTAATTGTCGGCAGCCAGTATTTCATATATAACGCCCCCTGTCAAATTAAGATAACCTTACAATATCGTAAATCGCCTTACACAATTGGTTAATGCCTTTCTCCCTGCCTTTCCCGCCTGTGTCGCGCACCTTCATTTGGATATCTCTCCAGGTCAGTTTTTCTGAGTCATCGCCTACCAGATCACCCAGATTAAATTCTGCTGTGGTCTGACGCATGTCTCTCATTTTGGTTCGATTCAATATGTTCAGCCTGTCCGTAATGTCATCTGTCCAGTCAAGATAACGGTCCAGGTATGATTCTATAACCGCCATTTCGTCCCTTACCCTGTTTCTGTCAGCGTCTGAAGCTTTATGACGCCAGTTGCTTTTCAGTTCCCTGAAATAACCGGTTGACCAGGGATGCTGCTGACGCAATTTGAAATTAGCTGTGATTTCTTTCATAAGAGCACTGAACTTGTTGTAAACTATGCCAAAGCGGACCATATCAAGCATAGCTTTCCGCAGCTCATCGCCGTATGGAATTTCCTTTATATCAACTTTCTGCCCGGTTTCGTCCATGTCGACTGTTCCACCCCGGTTGGCATAGAACAGATTCTTATTGTTTTCTATCCCGGCATTATAAAAATGATCCACTGCCACAGCAGCAAGAGTTTCAGCTATTAAGGCCTTGTTTTTCTGTTCACTGCCTCCTACGGCAAAATCCATATCTTCGTAGTGATTATCACCCAACACATATATTGAGTTTACATAATCAGTAAGGCCTGCTTCCTTATAATACCTGAGAGCATAACGGCTGTTCAGGATAAAATCATCTGCCTCAGCGTACAGCTGGCCATCCTGCATCCCGCTGCTGCTGCGAATAAATTTAAAGTAGGGAAGCAATAGTATCAGGCCAAGCTTGATTCTGCCGTCCTGAATGGCCTCGCTGTACAAATTATGTATCTTCTTTACTATGGTAGGCACACCGGCCGCACCTGTGCCGCCGAAAATTGAACCAACTATCATTATCCTGACTTCATCACTGCCGTCAGCAATAATATTGTTTATTCTGCTCTGTTTGCCAAGCAGGCGGGACCAATAGGATACCCTGTCCCTGTCCCTCTCCGGTATCCGATCGATATCCTCGGGATCCAGCTCCGGCCGGAACTCCTTTGATATGAGAAGTGAACCTATCCCGGGATGTCCCTTGAAGCCGTACTTCAGTTTCTCAGTCATCTCCTCTTCCGTATAAAGAGTTTTAAAAAGCTGCCCTTCTATATCCGTTATCCGGTCCTGGGCAAAAATCAGATTCAGAGAGGCATCTTCATGCTCAACAGGAGACCAGACCATGCTTCCGATATCATCTGAACTGCCGCTCCTCTTCTCCTGTATTTCAAACCTTGTCCCGAACAAGGGGAAGGATTCGTCTTTTGAGTTGTTGTCAATCTGCAGGATTTTTTGTACGTCGCGATACTTAAGCAGTGTCTGATACATGGTCTGCAGATTCCAGTTGGAACCATCCGGATCGATAACTGCCAGATGGGTCGGATTGCCCGGATTGCCATACCCTGCTGCCTTCAGATGGAGAAATGCTTCCACTGCCTTGGCACCGCTTCCTCCGATACCAATCAGATACTTATGAACGCTCATTAAATACCACCTCTCTGACAATTATTACCGGAATAAACCTTTATAGTTGGTTGGTGCCAGCGGCCACAAATACAGAATTGACTGCACCAAAAAAACAGCTGTCATGCTTCCGAATATTTTCAGATTCATGTCTGAAGCGAAGGGATAAAAGAATTTGACTATTAATATGCCGGTTATAATAGTAATCAAAAGTAAAATTACATGGAGCCAGAACCGAAACCAGCTGGCCAGAACATAGCGAAACTCCTCCAGCAGATAGAAAAGCAGACTTATAAGACAAATAAGCATTGCAGTAATGACAAATACACGATTATAGAGGTACAACCACAGTTCCCGGGGTATATCATCCAATGGCCGGACAATTCGATAAAAATCGCCTAAATTGAGCAAAGCCGGTACAAAAGCGCATATACCTCCGATTATAAGATAGAGCAGGGAAAAGATAATTTTTTTGTGCACACTTTTAAGTGTCATGCAGCAGGCACCTCCTGAGAAAGTATTTAAATGATCAACAAGGCTGTGTTGCCTTATTTTTGCTTCCGTTCATCGATAGCGTCCAGGCATCTTTTGCGCAGTTCCATATCCGTATATTCAGCACATAAGACTCCGATAGTTGCAGAGCCCATATGCAAATTTGGATACTCCATGGAATCAGCAGCTGCCTTTTTCCACAAGGTCCCAATAAGAGCATTCAGATAGGGTGTTGTATGGCCTTCAAATGTGCCTGGATCCTGCTGCCATTCAGCCAGTCCGGTCAGATCCATGGTCCATTGGTTTATCCAATCCGGTATATTCCTTTCCATAACAACCGGCTTTCCGTATAAATCAACCCTTACAAGATATGCCATATCTTTCTGCATTTTTTTCATATTGAACATTATGTCCACATCTATTCGCTGATTATTTGATTTCAAAACAGGATCGCCTGTGGACAACATATTATTTGCATCTGTTATAACCGCTTGTGCACCCTGGTTGTCATCCAAAAGCTCACCGGTAGAAGGATGGACTTCCCTTCCCCTGATCACCTCCACCCTGGCGGACAGCTCCCAGTCTGCCAGTCTCAGCACGGATTCAGGATCGGATGCAAATGGATTATTAAATGTTATTGTACCTGCTGGTGTGCTCAGCTCAGGCAATTCAAAAACCAGATCATGGAAAAAACGATAGGTTTCTGTCGTCTGTATATCAGGATCATTCAATAATGAAGGAGAAAAAAAGTGCTGAGCCGCTATGGCATTTATAAAGGGGTCTTCATATGATTCATCCCAGTTCAGAGCAGCCCGCCCGGTATCTTCCCTAACTGTCAGCAGATGGCTGAATATGAGCAGGCTTTCTTTTTTGTCCGGGAAGAGATTCGAAAAGGTTTGATTGAATTTTTCCAGATATGATCTAAGGTTGGGTAAGGAGCCGATGAGCAGCAGGTAATAAGGACGGATACCTTCATAATCAAACCGGTAAGAGGCGCCGTCGGCAACTATATCGTACACTCTTCCGTTGTATTGAGCTTTAATTCCAATCAAAGCTATACTCATGCCCCTTCGCAGAAATGATTCATTCAGGGTTTTAACCATTTCAATGCGATCGGATTCAGAGGTGGAAACCATGTCGGTAACCACCACAGACATCTGATTTTTCAGTTCCTTATCACTCATATCCCCATAATTGGATGCAATATTATTGAATACATTTACAAGATTTGTGTTAGCCGGATTGTTGTCATCAGGAGCATGATATGACTCATAAAAATCTGCTGTAAAAGCGCTCTGACGGAAAAGCTCCCGGGAAATCTCCTCAGGTTTGTCCCAAAAACGATAATAGCTGAATACATGATCCTTGAATGCCAGTAATGATATTTCCTCCAGTTTCTGAAGAACTTCTTCATATAATCCGGGTGTTCTTAATCTGACAAACCCCTGCATGGATTTTGTGGCATCGATAAACAGGTCTATATCACAGTACTCGGCAACCTCATCTGTGACCAGGTACTTTGTTATGTCCTCTTCATTCTGTTGGAATTTATCAAATATCAGTGTGTTATATGAGAATTGGCCGGATTCCTGCGGAGCTTTTATACAGGCGGCTAAATTCATTAATAAAAAAAAACATAGGAAAATAATAATCAATGAGCGAAACCCTTTATCATGAGACAACCGTAATCCCCCCAGATCATTCCGTAACATGTATATTCATTGTCTAATATGCCTTGTTAGCTCTTTTCCAGAAAAAATGATATCTTCAGATATTATACCTGAAAAACCCCCATGTGTAAACGAAATAATTCTATTTACACCAATATTATACATTATACGGAATTACAGGTTGTTTACTCATGATAAAATGGAATAAATTATTCATTGCCCTCTTTTCGGGTGTATCCTATGCGACTATATGGATACTGCTGCCGGTATTGCTTTTTTTGATAACAACCTGCCTATCAATCCGCTCCTTCAGTTCACCTACATGGGATATGATGCCGACAAGGCGGTTTCCCTCTGTCAGCCCTGCCAGGGTCTGTATTGCCTGTTCCAGGGATTCAGCATCCAGGGCTCCAAACCCTTCATCTATAAAGAGGGTATCAATTTCTATTCCGCCTGCGAAACTTTGAATCACATCAGAAAGCCCCAGTGCCAGGGACAGGGATGCCTTAAAGGATTCTCCCCCCGACAATGACTTCACCGAGCGTATGCGGCCGGTATAATGATCCAGGACATCAATTTCCAGCCCGGTTTGAGAGCGAAGGTTTGCTGCATCTTCCCGGCGCAGCAGCTCATAGCGGTTGTTGGTCATAATCTTCAGCCTCTTGTTTGCCTCGATGATAATGTGGTTGAAGTATGAGGCCTGCACATACTGTTCAAATGCCAGCTTCTGCCTGCCTGCCAGCTCACCGTTGGCTGTTTTTGAAAGATTGCTGAGCAGGAGATATTCCTTACGGCAGGCAGCTGCCCTTGATATGGCTTTAGCAAGAGCTTTTGCAATTGGTTCATTTGCTCCCAGGCGCATTGTGAGTGCCTTGACAGACTCATCCAGCTGTTTCTTTTCATGCTCCAGCCTTTGTTTTACAGCTTCAAGCGCTTCCATGTTCTGCTTCTGCTTATTTTCGGTTTCACTGATAAGCCTTTGCAGATCCCGCTCAACAGCCTGAACCTCTTTCTGATACTCCTGGATGGAATGCCTGAGCCCGCTGATTTCCTCCTCTGTCTTCAGACAACTGCGGTAGGATTCCTCATCTGAAAAGCCGCATTCAGACATTTTATTCAGGAAAGCTGTAAATGCCTGCTGCCTGGCCTGAGCCGCCAGGGCCTTCCTTTTATTAAGGTCGCCGAGCAGGGATTGGCTGCTGTCCAGTTTGTTCTTAAGCCTATGATATGTTTCTTCCGCCAGCCTGAAGGCATCTTTCAAGGCTTTGAGCTTACTGGTCAGGGCTTCAACAAACTCCACGGCCTGTTTCCTATCAGGATATTCCAAAGAGGACTTGAGTGCCTTTAATTCCCCGGTCTTTGAGCCGATATCAAGAATAATACCGGTTTCCTTCTCTTCGCCTTGTCTTGTTTCTTCCTCGTTGGTCCCAAGCAGGTTCTCCAGGGAAACAAGTTCCTTCCTGCACTGCTCTTTTCGGGTAACCCGTTCCTTTAATCTTATATGCTGTTTTTCATTCTCATCTATCTTCTGTCTGATTTCTTCCAAAGCAGATTCTACAAGTCCCGGAAGCCGGTCCAGAATTATGCCCTCATCAATATCAGAAAAATACTCACTTGCGGAATGTACCAGCTGTTCCCGGGCAAGTTCAGCCTGAGCAGCCTTTGCCGATGACTGCTGGCTGGCTTTCTGCATATCCTTTCTGGCAATGTCAGCCTTTTGTTTTAATTCTTTCAGCTCTGCCTCACTGGGAGCGTCAGCAGCCGGCATCGCTTTTTGGGGATGAACCGTGGAACCGCATACAGGGCAGGGTTCGCCTTCCTCCAGTGAGGCTGCAAGAAGTCCCGCCTGCTCGCGGAAAAAGGCAGCTTCCTTTTCACTGAGCTCCTTGCTTAAAGCCTGGAAATCTGTCTCTGTCTTTATAAAATGCCTCTGCAGCCCGGCGCTCTCATTTTGAAGCTTGTCCAAGGTAAGCAGAGAATCCTGCAAGTCAAGCAGCCCTGACTGGGTGGACTGCAGCTCTTTTCCGGCCTGTTCACAGGCTGCTGCTTTTACTTCCGCATCGGCAAGCAGCTCCAATTCCTGATTAAGCTTGTCTTTCCGCTCCAAAAGATCGGCTTTTTGCTGCCGGAGCTTTTTCAGTTCTGAGCTGATTACCGATTGCCCTTTTGCCAGCTCTTCCAGTTCTTTTTCAAGTTTCTCGGCGGCATCATAGTTGGGAAGCAGCTTAGTCAGCCGGTCAATATCGGAAGTAAGCCTGTCGCGTTCTCCTTCTCTTCCCTTCTCAGACTCATAGGCAGTTTCGGCCGCTTTCAGTTCTTCTGTCAGTTTACGAATACCGGTATCCAGATCTGTTATATCCTGTACCAGCTTTTGTTCGGCTTCCTTTTCCCTGAGATATGCGGTTTCCAGGGGAGAAACGCTGTAAAGTGCTTTTTCTGCATTCTGCAGTGCCTTTATTTCAGCCTTGTGCTCCTCCCGGCGGCCGGCCAGGACTTTTTGCTTTTCTTGGGCAGCCTGCAAATCATCAAAGGCTTTATTTATATAAGCAGCCTGTGTAATCAAGGCTATCTGTGCAGTCAGGGCTCTGTCCAGCCTGTACGCCTTATTTTTAAGGCTGTCCATCGCTTCAGTGTCTGATTTAATCAAGGCCTGCAAATCCACAAGTATATCCTCAGCACTGTGTATACCGGCTGTCTCAATCCTTGCTGCCAGTTCCTGTCCCTGTTCATTATCAGGGCATGTGATCCCGGTGATAAACTGAAGGATGCTCTGTTCAGCGCTCTCGCAGCGATCTCTCGCTTCGCGTTCCCTATCCTTCAATAAGCGCTGAACCGTCAGATAAAAATCGGTATTGAATATGCGCCTGAAAATTTCCCCCCGCTCTTTGCTGTCTGCAAGCAAAAGCTGAAGAAATTCCCCCTGAGCTATCATGGCTATCTGCTTGAACTGGCGATAGCTGATGCCTAAAATATCTGTGATCCTTGCAGTGACATCCCGGTAACCGGTGATAAGGTCTCCGTCAGGCAGGTACAGAACGGCGTCTGCACCTTCCGTTGTCATCCCGCTGCCGCTCTTCCTGGGCCGCTCATAGCGGGGATTTCTTCTTACGCGGTATGTCCTGCCTCTGTGCAGGAAGGTGAGCTCTACATAAGTCTCGGTGTCAGGTCTTGCAAAATCACTGCGCAGGGTGTCGGCAGTCCTGGTGCTGCCGCTGGCCTCTCCAAAGAGTGCAAAGGATATGGCATCAAAAATCGTCGTTTTGCCCGCACCTGTATCACCGGTTATAAGGAACAGGCCCTGACCGCCTAAAGCCGTAAAGTCCAGCTCCGTCCTGCCGGCATAGGGACAAAAGGCACTCATCACTATTTTTATCGGCTTCATCTTTTAGCAACCTCCTGCCTGTTCAAAAATATCTTCCATCACTTTGGTCTGCTCAGGAGTCAGCTCATTGTTATTCTGCAGCTCATAAAAGGCAGCAAACAAATCCATTGGATTTTTGCCGGAAACATCTTCAGAAGCAGCAATCTGGGAATAAGAAGCCTGTCCGGTGCGGCTGTTTTCAAAATCCAGGCCCATGAGATTGGGATATACCTGGCGCAGCTGACCGATTGCGTCATAAATTTCCTCTTCATCCGTAAGAATGGCCAGTATATAATCCTCTGTACCGGCGGCTTCTTCCCGGCCTGTACGCAGCAGTTCTTCAATCGGTCCCTTGATAATTCTGAGATCATGAAGGGGAGTAAGCGGGTGCTTGCTGATTGTAAGCTCGCCTTTCGGGCCAAGCTCCAATTGTGTTACTGACTTCTGATGATGTGCCTCAGAAAAGGAATATTTTATAGGGGAGCCGCCGTAGCGGACACTATCCCGTCCGATGCTCTGGGGTCTGTGCAGATGGCCCAGGGCAACGTAATCAAAAGGGTCGAAGGCTGATACATCAACAGAATCCAGCCCGCCCACAGACAGGCTTTCCGATTCAGAGCGCTCGGGCTGCCGGGCTCCGCTGACCACAAACTGATGCGCCAGCAATATATTTCGTTCATGTTCATTTATTTCCGCCGAAGAAATCACCGCCCGCACGGCGTCATCATAGGTTTCCGGCGGATCTTCAAAATAAGGTTTTACTGCAGCAGGCTTAAGAAAGGGCAGTAAGTATATGTTGACCCTGCCGTGTTCATCCTCCAGTGTAACCTTTTTCAGAGCACCGTCAAATCCCCCGGCTATATGAAGTCCGTTTTTTTGCATGATACGGCTTCCAAAGCTTAAGCGTTCAGGAGAATCATGATTACCGGATATCATGAAAACAGACTGTCCGAGTGCAGCTAGCTCTGTCAGGAACTCGTCAAGCAGTTCCACCGCTTCAGCAGAAGGCTGGCTCTTATCGTAGACATCTCCGGAGATAAGAACACCATCCGGTTTTTCCCTGCAGGTTATCTGCAGTATCTGCTCCAATATATGTTTTTGATCCTCAATCATATTAAAACCGTTTACTCGTTTTCCGATATGTATATCAGCAATGTGCAAGAGTTTAATTGCAACACACCCCCCGGCTCTTTGAATCAGAACATGTGAAAAATCTCTGTATATTTAATTATATATCCATACAGGTAGTAAAACAATAAATTCCGGCAGAATCCAATACTTACCGCAGGCTCTGTCCTTTCCTGCTGAATTGTGCTATACTCAGGTAAGAAATTACAGAAAAAAGACAAAAGGACGCAATATGGCTTTTTATACCTATATACTGAGATGTGAGGACGGCAGCCTTTACACCGGCATAACCACGGACCTTGTCCGCCGCTTTGCCGAACACAGGGGGCAGGGCTTAAGAGGGGCGAAATACACTGCTTCCCGCAGGCCGGTTCGCTGCGAGGCAGCCTGGAAAACGCCTGACAGATCCCATGCCTCAAGGCTGGAATACCGCCTAAAGAAACTTACCAGGCAGGAAAAGGAACGGTTGATCCGGGGTGAAGAACCGGACGGTCTGATTCCCCCGTCATGCACAAGAATTCAAGTAACTGATAATGGAGGAATTGTAATGCTGTTTGTCTGCTATCCCAAGTGCACCACCTGCAAAAAGGCGCAGGCCTTCCTGGACTCCAGGGGAGCGGCATACCAAACCCGCGATATAAAAACAGAGAATCCCACTGAGGAAGAGCTGCGGGACTGGCATAAAAAAAGCGGCCTTCCGCTTAAGCGATTTTTTAATACCAGCGGGCAGCAGTACAGAGAGCTGGAACTATCAAAGAAGCTGCCCTCCATGACTGAGGATGAGCAGTTTGCACTGCTTGCTTCCAGCGGAATGCTGGTGAAACGCCCCATTCTGATAGGTGAAGGCTTTGTACTGGTGGGTTTTAAAGAGGCTGAATGGGAGGCCAGGCTGTAGGTATTAGATACGACAAAAATTACGCCTGCATTAATATGAATGCAGGCGTTTACTGTCGGTGAATCTGCCTGTTTAACCTGTATGTGTTCCGCTTTTACTGCTCTTTTTTATGCCTTTGTTATTAAGTAAGTATATCAATATGATACCTATCAGTATTAACAGCAGAGCTATTGTTGAATACATCCATAGGTTAACCTCACCTGCAGCTGATGATTCCTCCTCTTTTGGATCTTTTTCAACCGGTCCTTCATGGTCTGGTTCTTCAGGTGTATCGTCACCTGTTTCATCATCCGGACCAGCTTCACCCGGTTCATCAGAAGGAATCAAATCTTCAGGCTTCATGGTTTCTTCAGGTTCCTCAGAAACTCCGGGTTCCCTGGTATCCCCCGGTAATTCCGTTTCGCCAGGTGTTTTATCCGGTTCCTGTGTTGGCTTTATAGTAGGTTTTGCCGTTGTGACAGGAGATGGGGTTGGTTTTGTAGTTGAAGTCGGTTTTGGGGTTGGCTTTACTGTTGGAGTCGGTTTTGGAGTCGGCTTAACGGTCGGGGCAGGAGTCGGTTCAAAGGTTGGAGCCGGGGTCTGAGCATCTGTAACATTGAGCGTAGTCACATATTCCGTGTTGTAATGTATTTCTTTTATTTCACTGTTTACTGCTTTAACATTGGAAAGTCTGATCTCTGCAGGTCCTTTTTGAAGAGCCTTGAAAATGATTTCCATGACAGGAATCTCGTCAATTCTGTCTTTTGAGGGTTTTTGGTTGATAAAAGGATATATCAGGGTTCCGTTTTCGAAATCTTCAACCTGCCCCCCGAATACGCTCATGTCTTCATCAATATTGATGCCGTTATTCACAATCTGAATTCTGTCGGCATCAAATTCCAGCATGAATTGCAAACCAAACAGGTCGACAGCATTTAAAACTTTGACATATACCTTGAATGTTTCATTGGTACTTACACAGGCAGCATCATTCTGCACCATAACTATAATCTCTGTATCACCCTGGGCATGAGCGGTTTTCATGCCTAAAGAAGACAATAATACTATGGAAGCAATAATCAGCATAACTATTGTCTTTTTCATAGCTACTCTCCTTTTAAATATCTGCTGCCGGACCGAACCGGCAGCAGATAATATCATCGACTAAGGTTTATACGCCAATCAGTACTTTTCTGCTACTGCATAAAAAGCCTTTTTGCAACATATGCAATATCGGTAATGTCAATTACGCCATCATGATCCATATCGAGCGCTTCATCATACAATCCCATGTCCCCAATGATGTCGAACGCTTTGGCAACCAGAGTCAGGTCGGAAAGACTTAATTTCCCATCCCCGTTAACATCTGAATTGGCTATTGCCATCCTTATTTCATAGTCACTCTCTGTTACATATTCATTAAGAGTGGAATCAGTTGCTTCTGAACCTCTCAGAAGTATAGTCAATGCCTGTCCCGCTGTATCTCTGGCAGCAAAAACGATTCTGGCCATATCAATGTCCCCCGTCAGGCCATCCGCATTCTGCAACAATGTGCCAAGGAAACCTATGGACCCGGAGTCCTTATTGTCATCATGCAACAGAACGAATCCCAACTCATCAAAGACTTCATTGAATATAACTTCCCTGAATTCAAGCAGTTCCTGGTCAAACTCAATATCCATTCTGAAGCTGTAAAGATCCACCATCTCCCTTACACTTACAGTTACAACAACCTCTTCTCCGACTTCTGTAATGTATGGCTCATACGTAAGTACAAATTCCGGGCTTATGAGGGCACTCTTTGTTTGTGAGTAAAGCCAGTTAATAACCTCCTGATTCTCATAAGTCGGTACCCAGGAGAAGTGTGCATTGGGAAGCACAGTGCCTGCCGGATACTCAGTATACAAGACATTGCTGCCAATAGCCCTGAGAGCATCAACCATTTCTCTCGATCTTTCAACAGGAACAGTTCCATCATCTTCAGCATGGAATACCCAAATAGGCAAGTCTTTTATTGGTTCCACATTGCCCGGGGTACCTCTCCCACATATTGGAATTGCAGCTGCAAACAAATCAGGATTGTTCTGAATTAAGGACCATGTGCCGTTACCACCCAACGACAATCCGGTTATATAAATCCTGTCAACATCTATTGGGTGTGTTGATGCTAATTCATCTATAAGGCTTAAAAGCGAATTATATACTCTGGCTGTATTCCAGTTGTTACCTGCCGGTGCTTGTGGAGCAATAACAAAAGCTGGATTTGCCGCCTGATTTTCAGGTAAGGCCCACACCACAGCTCCTTTGTTGGCAAGAATCTGGACATCATTATCGCTTCCACGTTCTCCGGAACCATGGAGGAATATTACCAATGGATATTTTTCTCCCGGCTCAGTTGTTGGGCTAAAGAAACGATAATTCAATGTAAAGTCATACGCTTCATTATAATGTGATAGTCTTTGGAAATCCTCAACAACAAGATTAATCTCATCAGTGGAATTCATGGCAACATCGGAAGCCTTAATAATTTCACCGCTTACAGTATTTATATCCTTCTCCTGGTAAACTTGGTAATCAGGCTCAGGCCTGAAATTCAACCATGTATCAAAACTGTATTCCAGTGTACTTGCATTATCGTCATTCTCATCCAATTCTATAATTACATACTTACCGTTTACAGGTTCATCTGTCATAGACGGAGAAGTGTTGGTGTACACTCGGGTTACGGTTCTTGGATCCTTACTATCATACAACATGGTTCCAATAACAGAGTAGCAGGAGTCGTCAAGGCTTTCATTATCAATAACTTCATCATATTCCAAAGCTGCTGCCATTACCTTTTCTCCATAAGGTGTAACTTCAGTTATCAGTGTAATGCTTTCTACCCTTTCTTCTGCAGGATCAAAGCCAGGATCGGATGTAGTCTTGAAATCAAGCAATGTGAGAGAATACCCGGGTACTATCTTGGTATAAATCTCGCCTTCCACAACATCCTCAGTGGGGCCTGGCAATAATTCTCTTGCCACGTCCGGCATTAATTGTCCGTTATAGTATACATCTTTGTCGGTTAAGCTTCCGTTCTTTGGCTTCATTTCATAAATTTCAACTGAGGCTCCGTCTATATCAATCCCATCAATTGAAATATTGACATTCGTTGGAGCTGCCTCTTTATTTATAATAACAACCTGAACTGAACCGTCATCTTTTCTTGAAGCATAGGAGGACAGCGAGAGCCTCTCTGTATCTTCATCAAGTCCTGTCACATTAAGCACTTGATCCCCGGAGGCGGTCCATATCGGTAATATGAAATATGTGGGGGTTGGGGTTTCTGCCGGTCTGTCTTCACCGACGCCATACAGCAATCCCCAGTTTCTGGATGCTGAATGAATGCATCCGAAAAGAGCAACAGACTGCACACCGGAATTCCTGTATGCTCCAAGCAGGTCGGCCATTCCTAAAGCACCTATCATATTCGCATTGGTACCGCTGCCACCCCAGGTACCGATGGCAACACTGGTCTCAGTAATAAATAAGGGAAGATCCCTTGTGTCATTTTCATCCAAAACTCCCTGAATGAAGTCCATGGCTCTGTACCATTCATCCTGAGCACTGCTTTTGATAAAATCCCATGTAGCGGAGCCTTCCGGATAATAATGGAGAGATACGGCATCTACCTTGCCGTTACCGTATACATTACCGAAAGACTTCAGGAAGTAATCCAAAATGCCGACTCCCCACCAGTACCAGGTATTGGTTGAGGCAGGTCCCATGACAACGGCATCTGGATCAACGCTTTTTATAGCATCATAGTGTTCCTCATAAATATCCAGATACCATGCAAATTCATGCAGCCTTTGAGGATCCCACAGGTCAATATCGAGCTCATTGCCAATCTCCCAGAATGGAACATTTACATTATTATCGATGCAGTATTGAACCCAATCTGCAATATGCTCACCGGAGGGATCATTTTTGTCTCCGTTGTCATTTACCTCATTTGTAGTGGGATTTGTCTGCAACATTATTGCAGCACCTACTCCATTGGCATAATCCCTCAAAGCCAAGGTGTCGGTGGTAGTCCAATCTGTCTCCTGGGCCCAATCATACCAGTTGCCTGGTTCACCTCCCGGGAAACGCAGATAATCTATACCGGTCTGCTTAATGGCGTGCATACTCTCCGGACTTCCCTGGATGTCATCCCAAAATGCAACATAATTTATTCCCCAGAAGGGATATCGTATATCATTGATTACGTTATCGTACTCTACAGTAATGCTCAATCCGTCTCCCGGAACTTTTGCAGCAAGAAAATCTGCAATAGCATTATCCAGATCAGTTATTGCCTGGTTTATAACAGCTTGTGTTGCTGATTCATCCAGCAAAACCGATGTTGCCTGCGTAATAGCTGCCATCAATATGGCTTTTGAACCTGCAGCATATTGACCGGGCTCGGTCCCCTCAACAGCTGAGTCATGAAGCAAAGTGGCATCCTCAATTTTCTGCTGAAGACCGGTTTTATCTATATCAAAACCAACTGAAATACTATCCATCCATATATCTATTGGATTTTCACACCACAGCTGAACACCTAATCTGGCAAGGGGAGTATTGTAATTTTCAGGTATTTTAAGCTTTACTTCAAACCACTGGCCTCTTGGATGCAATTGCACCCAATTTGACTGCCAGTTCCCCCAGTTTCTATCCATGCAGTATGGAGAAATCACGACTACTTCATCGGGATCACTTTCTTCAGGAAGAAAGAAATGATACGTTATTGTCATCCCCGGCTGTATTGCACTTCCCGGGCTTTCCTTCCCTATAGAATAAAAAACATCACCTTCCATGGCTAGCTTGACAGAATACTCGCCAAGATAACTTCTTGTATTGTCTCTTACAAGCACACCATCTTCATCAACCCAGAAATCATGAAGGCCAGTTTCAAAATTAAAAAGAGAGTCATCCGGCTCAACAGGATCACCAGGATCGCCGGGGTCATCATCAAATCCGACGGTAATGCTGTCCATCCATATTTCAATGGGGATATCCGTCCATATCTGAACACCCAGTCTCTCCAATGAATTAAACCCTGAAGGTATTTCAAGCTTCAGCTCAATCCACTCATCTTTCGGAGGCTCCCATACCCAGTCAGAGTGCCAGTCATAACTATAGTTCATTATGTATGGAACGAGCAATGTTTCTCCACCAGATGGAATATAAAAGCGATAGGTGATCGTCATCCCAACCGAGCCCGGAGGCGATTGTACACCTAAAGTATAATAATCTTCTCCTTCCAGAGTGATTTTCATGGAGTAGTCTCCTGCAAAACTTCTGGTGTTATCTCTGCTTACAGAAATACCTCCGGTTCCATGCTCACCATCATCATGCCAGAAATCATGCAGACCGGTTTCAAAATTATAGAGCGAATCATCTGCTGCTTGTGCAAAGACATAGCCTGCAGGTACAAATAATGTAATCAGCAAAGTACAGATTAAAACCATTGAGAGAAATTGACTTGTTTTTCTCTTTGTCATTTTTTATCCCCTTTCTTCTTTAGTGAAGTTCCCGTAAGAATTAACAGCTTTTATCCAATTAAGACCGATGCAATCACCTCCCCTAGGATGTAGTAGTAAGCATAATATTCAGGGCTGCAGATCACTTAGCCAAAGCAGAGAAAAACCATTTCATTCACTTATTCCGAGTAAAGAGTATAGCTGTGCCGGTAAACCTGCATTGACTAATACAAATAAACTGTGCTGTAAATCAGCATGATAATGGGTAGTATGGTATGAGCACCCAGATTATAGCATTAATAAATTCTTTTGAAATTAAAGAAAAAAACAAAAAGTACAATTATACATAGCACTTGAGATTGTCTTATCCATTTGTCATATGAAATATGAAAATGTGTACAGATTTGTGTTCTTTGTTTTCTTTAGTCAACGATTTATATAAGAATTTCTTTATAAACATTTGCTTTGTGCTGGTATGTTTAAAAATTCATTAAAATTTTTATGAATGCAATTCTGTCACAATATTTAAGGCGTCTGTCTGAATAATTGGTTTATCTCCTGATAAGTCAGTGCAGGAATTTCAATGATGACTTTTGTGCCTGCTCCCGGTGAGCTTTGAATACATACATCACACTGTTCCTTATAGGTAAGCTTTATCCTTCGAACGGCATTTTTTATCCCAAACCCCTTATAGGCTGCCCGGTCACCTAAGTCTTCCTGTGTACTCAGAATGGCGGTATCAAAGCCTTTGCCGTTATCTTCGATAACAAAATCAATTTTCCCTCTTTCAGGATATGCACCTATTTTCAGATAGCTGTCCTTTTTATTTTGATTTATTCCATGAAGAATTGCATTCTCTACAAAAGGCTGAAGAATCAGCTTAATACAATAATAGTCATATACTTCTTCATTGACGTCATATATGAGTTCAAAAACAGCATCATAGGTAAACTTCTGGATATTTACATATTCACGTACTATTTCAAGTTCTTCCTTTACGGAAATAAACTCCCTGCCCTTGCTCAAACCAAGCCTGTAGAACCTGACCAGTGAATCGATTACACTGTCAACATACTCTATTTTTGGATTATTCAAAGCCCATTTGATAGAAGAAAGCGAGTTATATAAGAAATGAGGGTTGATTTGGGCCTGAAGAATCTCCATTTCCATGACTCTTTTTGAAACCTCTGATTTTAAATGCTGTTCTTTAAGATAATTGACACGGGACATCATTATATTAAACATCTTATCTATTTTTGCAATTTCATCATTTCCGGGTATGATCAGGGTTGCATCAGCCTCACCTGTATCGTGAATCCTGGTTATCTTGCTCATTAAGCGACCCAGTCTTCTTGTAATCAGGCTGGAAAGAAAATAGGACATTAGTATGACGATAACAATGGATACAGCAGCAGTCCAACGTGTAATATTGCGTATAACCTTTACTCTGCTGCTTATGTAGCTCATAGGGTAGGACAAAATAACTGTACCGCTGTTCAATGATGTTTTCCTGTATACCAGTATCTTGTTTTCACTATAAATTGTACCAAATTCATTCCCGCTAAGCAAAATATCAGCTACCTGCTCCTCATCCGGATTTATTGAGTCGAGAGCTGTGATAATACCGCCATCCGAACCGTAGTATGCCCATGAGCCCTCATCAGGCAGGTTTATATTATTCAGAACACTGTCAATTGTACTAACAGGCAGGTAGACATCAATTACAGCCTGAAGACTGTCTGAATTGTCATATACCGCCCTTGACAAGGTTAGCACCTTCTCATAACTTATGTTGTCCGCTGACCTAGTATTTTCACTGCCGTCTACATTCCTGACACGATAAAAGGTGTAGTTAGAAGAAGTGCTTTTTGCCAAGTCAGTCACCGGGAGCCAGGCAATGTGCCGTTTTTCCGCAAATATGCTTTCATAAAGTGGATTGTTTTTTATCTCATCAATGCTTAATATGTTTTTGTTACCGAAAACAAGGCTATTGTTTGCCGTGTATACCTTTATGTCTGTCTGCATGGTCCGCAGGTTCTCAAATTTCGGCATTATAATATCTATATATGCTTCATTTAATTTTTTTATATCATTAGTATAATCAGTATGAAGAATTTTATTGAACTGCCTGTCGAACAAAAGCAGTTCGCTCTCCTTGCGGCATAAATCCAGCTTATAGTTGATATCATCCGTAACTTGTATAAGTTCACTTTCCAGCGAGCGGACTGCCTCATTGATAAGAAATGATTCTGATTGTGAGTAGGATAGTTCTCCGACAATGATAATTGGAACAATAATCAGGAGTGTATAGGCATAAATAAGCTTATGTCTTAGCTTCAGATTCTGAGAAAAGTTTCTGTACAGCTTCAGCAGCATAAGCCTACCTCCTGTCACGATATTCAAGAGGGGTCATTTTGCAGTGTTCCTTGAAAACCGTGCTGAAATAGGAATTGCTCTTATAACCTACCTTTTCAGCTATCTCATATACTTTCAGAAGGGAGTTTTTAAGCAGATATCTGGCTTCCTCAATCCGGATTCTGGTGAGATATTCTATCAGAGTAACTCCGGTCTCCCTTTTGAATATATAATTGGCGTAACAAGGGCTTAAATATGCCTTTTCTGCAATGTCAGATACGGTCAGATCCTTGCTGTAGTTCTCATGCATGAATTTTTTAAGTACCTCAATTACTTTTTTGTTTCTGCCTCTGTCTTTGGAATTCAGGTAAGAGCTTACTGAAAATATCGAGTCTTTTATCCAGCCTTTGGCATCATCGACCGTATTCAGCAAGTAAAACTTTTCAGAAGCAGTGAAGATGTCTTCCATAATGTCGTTCGGTTCTTCATTAAGTTCAATAAGGTTAATCTGCAGACAATAAATGATGCTGATACAGACATACTGGATGTAGTGATTGTTATCAGTAAATGACTCATTTGCAAAAAGCTTTTCTGCAAATTTGTCAATCTCCTCTGTGTCTCCTGTCTTCATCAGATATTTCAAATCATTCTGCAAAAAAATTGTATTAATGGCAGCAGGACTGTTACTGCCTTTATAGATATCCGAATAATTGAATATTTGATTTTTCCCCAGATACATCTTGAATTTAAGAGCATCGCAAGCTTCCTGATAGCAGCTGTGGACTTCCGTGATGCGATTGTAGGCTTTACTGACGCCCATGGCAAAGGACAGGCTGAATTTTCCTGAAAGCTCTTCTTTAAGTGTTTCAGAGAAATTTCTTATACTGAATTCTTCATATTCATGTATATTAATCAATATGGCATACCTTGACTTTTCTATGCAGATTACAAAGAAACTGACTTTGCTTGACTGTTTTTCACAGAAGTTGCAGATATATTCCTTAATTTTAAGTGAATACAGCTGCTTTTTTTCTTCTGTTTCACTTTCATGGTCATCATATTCCACTGCCAGTACAGCATAATGTCCCTTTCTGAGCCCGATACCAAGAAACTCAATTTTATTCCATATTGTATTCTCATCCCTAATGAAGCCGAACAGAATATCACGAATCAGCTGATCCCTGAGTACGGGAAAATTCTCCCGCAGACGCCTGATCAGCGCCTCTTCTTCCTCTTTTTTCTTCACTTCTTTTAAATGAAGCCCTGTGACCTTGCTTATTGTTTCCATGAGTTCGCTTGCAATTATGGGCTTTAACACATAACCCATTGCATTCATGTTAATTGCAGATTTTGCGAAATTGAAATTATCAAAACAGCTGATAAAAATAACTTTTATGTCAGGCAGAAACTCCCTTATGCTTTCCACCATCTTAAACCCGTCTGCATGGGGCATTACAATATCAGTTATTATGATATCAGGTTTCAGAGCTCTGGCTTTTTCAATCCCATCCAATCCGTTTTCAGCTGTAGCTACCACTGATATTCCAATGCTCTCCCAGTCAATGATATCTGCAATTCCTTCACGCTCAGACGGCTTGTCATCAACGATAAGCAGCTTCAGTAAAATTTTCTGCATGGTATGAACTCCTTTTTTGAAAACGGAATATGATATGCACAATACACAAATTCGAGATTGATTCAGTTAAAGAATAACACAAATCATAAATGCTATCAACACTAAGCAATGCGTTACTTACAGTTCGTTGAATATTAAAACTTTTCTATGAATGCATTATTGAGAAGCAGGACAAAATGGTTGTATAATCGGGACAAGATAAAAGATGAACAATAATGAAATGGTGGAACAGTGGATATGCTGACAAGTACAAATCATGCATTCTGTCCCGGAGCGAAACCGAAGCAATCCAATAGAAGGGTTAAGAAACGGATGTGGCTCCTCGTTTATGTAACACCGGCCATTATTCTGACGATTATATTCTCATACCTTCCCATGTTTGGCAATATAACAGCATTTCAAGACTTTGACATAACAAAAGGATTCCTGAAAAGTCCCTTCGTGGGTTTTATGTATTTTAAAAAACTATTTAAAGATCGCCATGCGCTGCTTGTTATTAAAAATACGCTGGTCCTGAGTACGGTAAATCTCTTATTTACCTTTCCTGCGCCTATTATACTTTCCCTGCTTTTAAATGAACTAAAATCAGACAGGTTTAAAAAGACAGTTCAAACCATAACCTATATGCCTCATTTTATATCATGGGTTATTGTTGCAGGCTTTGTCAAACAGATGACGGCCCTGGACGGCGGGTTAATTAACAGCATAAAAATCTTTTTGTTCGGAGGGGAATCGGTTATGTTTCTGGCTGATGAAAGGTTCTTTCTCCCAATTATAATCATTACGAACATCTGGAAAGAGAGCGGATGGAATACCATTATTTTTCTTGCGGCTTTAAGCGGAGTTGATCCCCAGCTTTATGAAGCGGCTGCCACAGACGGAGCCGGCCGGTTGAAACAAGCATTGCACGTCACTCTTCCCGGCATACTGCCGGCAATTATTATTCTGCTTTTATTAAGAACGGGCCGCATTTTCGAAACTAACTTCGATCAGGTGTACAATTTTATAAACATACATATACAGGATAAGGTGGATGTACTGGAGACCTATGTATATCGTGAAGGAATACAGAAGGCAAAATACCCCATTGCTGCCGCTGCAGGTTTGTTTCAGGGGTTTTTCTCCTTTATATTGATTGCTGTTACAAACAAGTTGTCCGGTAAGTTTACAGATATATCAATTTGGTAAGGAAGAGAAGGAATTGAGAAGAAGGATAAAGAAATATATATCTGAAGAATTATTTGATATTTTTAATATCGCCTTTATGCTCTTATTATGTGTGGCCACACTCTACCCGTATCTGAATGTACTGGCGCATGCATTTAACAAGGGAGCAGACACCGCCAGGGGCGGGTTGACAATATATCCAAGGGTATTTACACTGGAAAACTTACGAACAGTACTAAGTAATGATGAATTGAAGCAGGCAGCAATAATCAGCGCAGCCAGAACACTGACAGGTACACTTCTCAGTATACTGATTACTGCCCTGGCTGCATATGCTCTGTCCAAAAGATACTTGCCGGGAAGAGGAGCAATACTGGTATTTTTGACCATACCCATGTTTATCAGCGGAACAGCAGTGTCCAACTTTATTGTAATGCACCATCTTGGTTTGCTGAATAATTTTCTGGTTTATATAATTCCCAGGGCATTCAATTTTTTCAATATGATTATTATGAGAACTTACTTCTGCACTATTCCGCCCAGTCTCGAAGAGTCAGCTGAAATAGACGGAGCATCAGGATTTCTAGTATTTGCAAGAATTATCCTTCCCCTGTCCC
The DNA here is from genome assembly GCA_012839095.1 of Clostridiales bacterium. Taxonomy (GTDB): domain Bacteria; phylum Bacillota; class Clostridia; order Caldicoprobacterales; family DTU083; genus DUOA01. The sequence goes on along the minus strand of DUOA01000077.1, from coordinate 16,655 downwards.
TCCCTATGCTGGCTGCACTTTCGCTGTTTACTGCCGTCGGACATTGGAATGACTTTTTTACAAACCTGCTGTATATCCATGATCACAGGCTTAATACACTGCAATATGTTTTAATGAAAATAGTCAGAGAGCATAATATGATGAGTTTTATTAATGACCTGAGAATTTATCAAACCGGCAGGACTGGAGAAATGGTTCCGCAGATGACCCCCGAATCCATAAGAAATGCTGCCATTATTGTGGCTGTATTTCCCATAATTGTCGTATATCCCTTCCTGCAGAAGTATTTTATCAATGGGGTTATAATCGGTGAAGTAAAGGAGTGAAAATATTGATGAAAAAGCCTGTATGGATTATTATATTGATTCTGACAATCAGCATGGTACTCTCTCTCTTTTCAGGATGCCGCAGACAGGCAAATGCACCAGGCAAAACACCGGCAGAAACTGAGGATGCCGAATCCGCAGAAACAGAGGATGAGAAAATGGCTGAAGGTATACATGCTCCTGCAGATGATTTAAGCCCCAGGGCATGGTTTACCTGGGCTGATACCTTTGCGCCGAGCAGGAGGCCGGTTGATGATGTGGTAGGCACGGAAATCTCTCGGATAACCGGAGTGAATTTTTCACAGGACAATATTCTTGCGAATAACGGTGTCACAGGACCTGAAAGACTCAATATGTTTATTGCAACCGATACGCTGCCTGAAATAATATATGCCCAGGTTTCCAGCTCCACGGATATTATCAATACCCTGATTGAAGCAGACAAGGTGTGGGAGCTTACTCCGTACCTTGATAAGCATGCACCCAATATAATGCAGAGGATTCTGCCGGAAACCTGGGAATGCTGGTTCAGAGGAGGAAAAATATACGGCATACCGGGCGACTTCGAATCCAGCCTCTTGTACGAACCCAACATGACAGAGCTGGCAAAGGAGCAGATAGCAGTAAAGGACGAGCCATTCATGGTTGTAGTAAGGGATGATCTGCTGAAACGGATTTATCCGGAAACAAAGACATCAGCTGAATTAGAGGCTGTCTTGGAAGAAAAGGGCGAGCTCAAATGGGAGGATATGAAAACTCCTGTTGAAACGCCTGAGGATTTTCTGGACTTCCTGAGAGAAGTAAAAGAACTGAATATAAAGACCCAGGGCAAAGACGTCATTCCATTGGATATGTGGACAGAAGGCTGGTGGATAGCACCTTTTGCTGAAGCTTACGGCTTTGTAAACGGAGGGGCATGGGGTGTGACCTGGAGCGAAGAAACTAATTCCGTTTACTGGGCACCATCTACTTCTGAATACAAAGAATACCTGTACTGGCTGCATACTGCTTACAAAGAAAAACTTATGGATCAGGAAACCTTTGTAATGGGAGATGAACAGCGTAAGGCAAAAATCAATGCAGGCCTTTATGCTGTAACTCATAACTGGCAGGATATTGGCAGTATAAACAGCATTATCAAAGCCAACGGGGAAAAGTTTGCATACAGGCTGATGAAAGGGATGACCGAACAGATTAAGGGGGATCCTCAGTATATTATAAATGATCCAAGAGGAGGCAGTTTCCTCATGATCTCAAAAACCGCTGCGGAAGATGAGCTTATTCAGATTTTGAATTGGATTGACTTCATGTATTCTTACGAGGGAGAAGAACTCATGGCATGGGGGCCGGAGTCTGCCGGGCTGTGGGAGATCAGGGACGGAGTAAAAACATTTGTGGATCCCGAGCTTATGCAAAATGCCATGTACGGCACAGAAACAGAAAAGGATCTTACCTATTACGGTCTGGCCGGAGGGCCAATTAACTTCTATGAACTTGCAAGATTTACCTATCTGCACACAAATACACGTTCAGCCAAAGCCTATCACAGGATATCACCCAGGGCAGAAAATATATATAACGCTCAGTATGCAGATTTCTGGTCTGAAATGTTCCCGAGGGAAATAAGATTCAGTCCGCTGCCCATGTTTCTGGGACAAGTGCCGGATGCAGCCAGGTTAACAAGTGAAGAAGGACTGTACGGTGCCGTCAAAAATGAATGGGCCAAGGCTATAGTATCCGGAAATGATGAAGACTTTGAAATATATTATCAGGAAGGCCTGAAGCGGTTGCAGGACCTGGGAATGGAGAAAGTACTGGAGGAGCTGACTTTTCTGGTCAACAGCTTTAATGTCGACAATTAAAATAAGACCTCTACACATGAACCGTATCTGAATGATGCGGTTTTTTTCTGAAAACCGTCTCAATTCTATGCATTATTCATTTATTCTTATACTTTTCTATGAAAAGCAAAACATTTTCGTTCTTAAAAGGTTCCTTTACGAGGTTTTGCCTTACTACAATGTATTTTTGGAAAAGTCAATGTTTTCTATAATGAATACCTTACTCCCATCCTATATACTGAATTTAGCATTTCACCTGTGATGATTAGGAGCGGTTGTATGAGTATCAGTCCAATTCAAAGCAATGTCCCTGAAGTCACAAGTAAGAAGAAAAATCTGTTAAGTAAGATTATATCGCAAAAGCACCTTTTGATCATGCTTGCTCCATGCCTGATCTGGGTAATCCTGTTCTGTTACACCCCCCTTTGGGGCTGGTATCTGGCTTTTGTGCGCTACCGTCCGGGTTTTCCCATCTCCAGCGCCCCCTGGGTCGGGCTGGAAAATTTTGATCGTTTCCTCTTTAAGAGCCTGGATTTCGGCCGTGTAATGCGCAACACCATTGTGGTTAACATTCTTACGCTGATTATTTCAATGCCCCTCGAGATATCACTGGCAATTGTTATCTATGAGATGCGTTTCAAAGTCTATAAACGTGTAATGCAGACCATTTCCTATTTACCTTACTTTATCTCCTGGGTTATTGTAGGCGGAATATTTTTTCAGTTTTTATCCATGCAGGGGGTAGTAAACAATCTTCTGATAGCACTGGGAATTACCAAAGAGCCCATCATGTTCCTGGGTATGCCCAGTATGGCCTGGCCGATTCTAATATTCACCCGTATATGGAAAAACCTGGGGTGGTCTACCATTGTATACCTGGGTGCCATGGGCGGCATTGATCCAAACCTGTATGAAGCTGCATATGTTGACGGTGCCGGCAGGATGAAGCGCATATGGCATATAACTCTCCCGGGCCTGGCTCCAACCATATCGGTATTGCTTATACTTGCGGCCGGCGGGCTCATATCCGGTTCCTTCGAACAGGTCTACGTATTTCAGAATCCCGCAAATATGGAATATGCTGACACCATAGACACCATGGTATTCCGTATGGGACTGCAGCAGGCAAACTTTTCATATGCAACAGCGGTCGGCATATTTAATACATTTTGCAGCCTTGCTCTGCTGGTTTTTGTGAATGCTGTCATTAAGCGAATTAACGGACGATCGCTCTTTTGATTGCTCCTTAAACCGGCAAAGCTGCAGCAGACTATATTCCGGAGGCAAAGAATAATGAAAATCAGAAAGGAATCGTTCTCAGAAATACTGTTTAACTGGACAGCCGCCTTCATCCTTCTTATTATGGGAATTTTGATGCTTTACCCCTTCTACTACCTGTTGGTGTATTCTTTAAATGAACCTCTTGATGCAATGAGGGGGGGTATTTACTTCTGGCCCAGAAAATTTTCATTTGTAAACTACAGGATGGTGTGGGCAACCAATAATCTGCCGCAAGCCGCCTTCATCTCAGTATGCCGGGCAGCCGCAGGTACCGCCTTGTCTCTGCTGGCAACTTCCATGCTGGCTTATGTCCTCAGCAGGCCTCATCTGGTTTTTCGTAAATTCTTCAACCGGCTGTTTGTGATAACAATGTATGTCAGCGGTGGACTGATTCCCTATTACCTGACCCTGTCCAAGCTGGGGTTTCTGGATACATTCTGGGTATATATCATCCCCGGGCTTATAGGCATTTTCAACATGATTTTAATAAGAACATATATACAGGAACTCCCCTCATCACTCTGGGAATCAGCAGAAGTAGACGGGGCAAAGGAATATACAATCTTTTTCAGGATAATACTTCCTCTTTGCACTCCGGTGCTGGCAGTTGTCAGTATATTTTCTGCAGTCGGACAATGGAATTCCTGGTTTGACGCCACTGTGTTCAACAGAAATTCCCCTGAGCTATGGCCGCTTCAGCTCATACTGATGAACATGCTCAAACGTACCTCCGTAGCGACATCCAGAGATGTGCCTCTCCCAAAGGACGTATTGGTTACCCTTACACCTGAATCCATGAGGGCGTCCATTACCATGATCGTTACTGTTCCTATTATTCTGGTCTACCCCTTTTTCCAAAGGTATTTTACCCAGGGTATCATGCTTGGTGCCATAAAAGGCTGATACGAGGCTGTTCCGCCTTCAATACAGATTTTTGTGCAGTGATTCAGGTGTCAAAAGCCTTGCATGGTGATTTACATGACATATAAATGCTTTTTGACACTTTGAATATAAAAATATTTTAATGCAAGGAGGATACAAGATGAAGAAAACTCTGTTTAAACTGTTGTGTATCTGTCTCATCACAGTACTAATCACATCCACTCTTATGGCATGCGGCAGGGATACAGGAGTAACTCCCACAGATACTCCGGCCACTGCAGCTCCTCAGACTCCGGATGAGCCCAGCGAAGAACCGGCAGAAACCGTGGATCCCATCAAGTTTACCATATGGACAGGAAATGCTGATCCGGGAGACTTTGTGGATGAGGATCCGGTCCACCAATATATCCGGGAGGTGCTTGGTGTTGACATCGAGTTTCAATACACGGCAACTGATGCTACTGAGCAGCTGACACTGATGCTGACCAGCAGTTCCTATCCGGATGCCCTGCACTTGAAGCCCGAAGAAATCATGGATAACTATATAACCGGGGGACATCTGGTGGAAGTCGGTCCTTATCTGGAAAAACACGCTCCCTGGTTATATGAATACATGGCAAGCAAACCCTCTGCATTCTCATTGGGTATAGAAGATTACTCAGGCAGATTCTTCTATGTTCCGGGGTCCTTTGGTTATACCGAAGACTTCCCTTGCATTGAACCCTCCCTGGGTTTCCGTTATGATGTCTGGAGAATGCTGGCCGAAGATCCTGCCGATCTACCCAAACCCAAGGATCTGGATGAGTTCTTTGAAATGGCCAAGGCTATGCAGGAGGCATTTCCGGAATATGATGGAAGAAAGACGTACGCCTTTTCCGGATGGTTTGGAGATGATTGGGGTGCTGTCTGGTCTGTTTATGCCATTCAGCGTTTCGGCGGCTCCCATGCCTGGGTGGGATCAGCTACTCAGGCTGACAATTGGAAACAAAAATACTGCTTTGACAGTGAGGAATGGATGTGGGGCATGCGTTACCTTAACAGGGCATACAGGGAAGGAATCGCCGATCCGGAAGCTGTAACCATGACTATGGATGAGTATAATCAGAAGCTGGCCCAGGGTATAGTACTCATAAACTATTACGCCGGCGGGTGGCTGGACGGTGTAGCCAACAGAGCAAGAGCTGCAGCAGGTTTCCCCGAACAGAAACTCGTTCCCTATACCTGGATGAAATATCCTGAGTCCTCAGGCATCACAGCCGAACCCATTACAGGGCAATACTTCCCCAACGGCATGACCGGTTTGTATATTACCGTCAATTGCGAAGATCCCGAAGAAATCATCAAAAGACTTGCCTGGTTGAGTACTGAAGAAGGCATTGCGTTTCAGGGAATGGGTGTCGAAGATGTTCATTGGACATATGATGAAGACGGCTTCAGGAAACCTACCGATGAGATCATCGAAATGGTAAAAAATGATCCTGACTATATTGAGAAAACCGGAATCGGCAAGTATGGCATATTCTCCAACTACTACGGCGGCTTTGATTCAAAAGGAGACGCCTACACTATCCTGGAGAATAAATATTACCTGGCTGAGAGTGAAGACGAGTACGATTTGGAATATAAGGAGATCCTGGGACTGGATCCTAACCTTACAGTGGAGTTCAACGCTGCCAGGGCAGGTATGACCCGTGACGATGAAGCATTTTTATATGAAACAGGCATCGAACCCGGTTCGGATCTGGCTCTCATTGAAAGTCAGTTGTTCTCGATGCAGGCAGAGTATATCGGAAAGCTCTATCTGGCCAAAGATGACGCTGAATTTGACAAGATCATTGATGAATGGCGGACAAAAGCTGAAAATATCAATTACATGGATTACTACAACCATATAAATCCAATAATTGAAGCAGCCTACCTGGAGTATCTCGCAGGACGGAATTAAAAAAAGACAGTTCAGTAATCTCTTTTTCAGATATAAAAAACCGGCAGCATTTCTTCCGCTGCCGGTTTTTTTATTTATCGCCTTATACTTCTAAACAGCTATATACCTTTAATAAGCAAAGCCGGTTCAATTATATCAAATGGTTTATCTGTGCAGATAGTTTTCCACTTCATTAAGCCTGGGCTGACCTTTCTCTCCCCCGGACTTTCTTGTACTCAGGCTGCCGCAGATACAGCCGATTTCCAGGCATTCCTCTATGGTTTTTCCTGAAAGATATCCATATATGAAGCCGGCGTCAAAACTATCCCCTGCCCCAATTGTGTCAACTACTGCAACCGGCAGTGAACCGGCCCTGTAAATCTCCCCTCCGGAGCATGCAACAGCACCGCTTTTTCCTGTTTTTACTACCAGTACCGGTACCTGTTCACTCAGTTTCTTTATTGCCGCCTCTACATTATTTTCACCTGCAAATGCCATGGCTTCATTTTCATTGGGCAGAAACACGTCTATGTAAGGCAGGATATCCCAGATGCCGCCATCCCATTTTTCCTCCGGATCCCAGTTGGTATCAAGGCTTACAGTAGCGCCATGTCTCTTGAACTCTTTTATAATGTCCGGATAATCCGGCTGGAGCTGCGTCATCAGGTAAAAGCTTCCGATATGCAGGTGCCTTACCAATGGTATGATCTCATCACTTATATCACTGCGCATGACCGCATTTATAGTACCGTTGTAGGTAAGTATTGCCCGATCATCACTTTTACTTAGTGCTGTACTTATTCCGGTTTTTACACTGCTATCAGTTTTAATATATTTTCCGTCCACCCCTGCATCCACCAGAGTATCTCGAATCAGCTCACCAAAGGCATCATCACCTACACTGCCAATTAAAGCAGTATGCAGACCCAGCTTTGCAGCCTGACAGGCAAAAATACTGCATGAACCTCCCATCTCAAGGGAATAATCATCAATCAGTTTTTCCTTCTGGCCAAATTCCGGTGTAATGTCACTGCCGAACAAAATCAGGTCCACACACAAATCACCCAGGGTTAAAACATCAATGGCTTTCTTCATCGGTAACTGACCTCCAGTAAATTACAGCTTAATCCATGGATCCAGCCCCTGCGGAACATCAGGGTTTATTCCTTCTGCAACGGCCTTGTAATAGGCTATGGCCTGGCACACGAATATAAAAGGAATTCCATGCACAGCATAGTTTTCATACCCGGGAATAAGAAGGGTATAGTCAGCTCCCCAATTGATATCATTGCTGCTGACCAGAACTACCTTTGCACCTTTCTTTTTCAGGTCTTTGACAAGCTCAGTCTGATACTGTGTGTCATACGGAGTGCTTACTGCAATAACCAAAGTGCTGTCATTTATCAGTACAATGGGGCCGTGTCTGACATCCAGCAGATGATGACAGCTGGATTGCAGCAGTGAAATCTCGGTAAAAGCAAGAGCAGCTTCAGAGGCAATCCCCTGTAGTTCTGAGTCGGCCAGAACGACCACTTTTGACCATTCTTCCTTCTCTGCAACTTCTTTTAGTAAGTCCCTATAGTCTTCAATAAATGAATTTCCCTTTTGTATTGCAGTCTTCATTTCATCAAGAAGTGCCTTATCGCCGGAGTAAATTGCGTTCAGCATAAGATTGGCCAGGTAAAGATTGGTTACGGTTCTGGTTTGACAAACGCTCTCATCAAAGGCCCAGGGAATCTCAATGTTCAGATCTGCAATTTTCGACAACTCACTGTCCGTTTTAGCGCAAATGGATATACATGGTGCTTCCGATTCACTTTTAACCAATTCAACTGCCTTCAGAACTTCACTGGTGCTGCCTGAACGGGAGGGGACAACAAGCATAGTGTCTTTTAGGATGCTTTTATAGCTCTTATAATTAAGCATTAAATCCCCGGCCGGAATTGAATAGGCTTTAAGCCCCAGTCTTATGTTGGCAGATATCTCCGCCGATTGACACAAACAGTAACTGGAACCGCATCCTATGTAAGTGATGCTTTTAAAGTTACTCTGCTCATAAAATTCTCTGATGTCAGGCTCCATGCTTAAAATGTGATTGTAGGTTTTTTGCAAAGCATCATATTGTTCAAAAATCTCTTTTTTGGTTAAGTACATATGCATCTCTCCTTACAATATGTTATGTTGTTATAACATTTATATCAAAATAGTACCACCCCAGGCGGTGTTTGTCAATGCAGAGCAGCTATATAGGCCTTTTCACTGCTTTTGAAACTGATTACGCATATAGTTCTCCAACTCAGCTGATGCAATAAATACTACAGGATAAATAGATATTATGACCAACAACCAGTCGGATGGTTTACTCCAATTTAATGCTATACCGGAATCTATCCCCGCATATAGTTCCCTTAGTATACTCTATGCATCTCTGATTGCTGTATGTTTTCCTTTCAATATCCAGGGCCGGTGAGCCTTTTCCCACTCCGAAATAAAATGCCTCTTTTTCACCGATTAATGCAGCTCCGAATGACTCTTCCGCAGTATTAGGTATAATGCCGTATGTGTTTCTCATGAGATCATATAGGGGGGCTTTTTTCAAATCCTCCTCTTTCAGATTAGGAAACAAATCAGCAGGCAGATAAGTGGATTCTATTGCTATAAGCAGATTATCTGCATATCTCAGCCTTTTGATGTAATAAGCACGGGGCTCGCTTTGGTCTAAATTCAGCTGTAATCTGATCTCAGAACTGCATACCTGCAGGTTGAATTCCAGCAGCTCTGAGCGGGGTTCGAATCCTTTTTTCCTGAACTCTTCAGTAAAGCTGTAAAAACTCATAAGATTTTGTTCGATAGCAGGAATAGTAACATAAGTGCCTTTTCCCTGCTTTCTGACAAGGTAGCCTTCCTTCTCCAGTTCCGCCAGGGCTTGCCTTACGGTTATCCTGCTAACGCCGTATTGTTCGCATAGTTCGAATTCGGAAGGTATCTTCTGCCCCTTTGCCCATTCCTTGTCAGCAATTTTCTGCAGTAATATATTTTTTAGTTGATGATACAGTGCAACCGGTGATTTCTCATTCAGCAATTGATCCATAACTCTCCTCGATTTAAATTATTCTTCTTGTAGTCTGCGTATCAATGTACAGTCATAATATTGTTATAACAACCTTGTATACAGAATATTTTAGTACTACATCAAGAAAAAGTCAAACCTGTTTAACCTGTCTTCCATATGCTGCTGCAGTCATTATTTCTCTGAAATACAGGTAGTTTTCAAGAGGGACATCAGGAGGTATGGCATGATCCACATGAGGAATGCCATTCCACTAACGGAATTCGATCTGCCGGCTTGAACATGAGGGTGTTTAAGTACCGTTCTCTTGGTAACATGCTGCCTCCTTCAAATGTGTACTTAGTAATTTTGAGAAGAAAGTTCTGTTTCTGGCATTATACAATTAAATGATGTGTAGGCCACTAAGTTGTACAGGCAGAAGAACATAGAAATTGCGGTTAGGAGTTAATAAGCAAAATTGCTGCTGATCTCTTCTCCGGCAGTTTAATGGTAAGGCCTTCCGCCAGTTCATTGCCTCTCTTGTTATAAATAATATTTCTGCCGTCGATATCGTGGATGCTATAATACCGATTCTCATCAAGACCTTTTAACTTCACTACAATAGAATCCTGTTCGCAGGTTTCTTGTCTGAATGCCTGTATGATACCCTTGTTATCCTTAATAAACATATAGACGGTCCACTTGTCAGTTTCCGATTCAGGATGCCATGGCGTCAGAACATAGAAGTCACCGTAGAAAAATGGTTTAATCATCTTCCATTCTTTCTGGCCCTGTCTCAGTAAATCAAAGTTCAATGTTCTATCCTGGGTATATTCAAAGCCATAGTTCAGTATAGGAAGATATGATGCCCTTAGTACATATAGATCCGGTTTTCCTGCTTCCAGCTGATCAACTGATTCTTTTGTAGAAGCACCACAGCAGGGTATCCATTCCATGAAAGAGGTTGTCATAGAAAGCCTAAGTGCTGCACTTGTTCTGTCACTGTCGCTTCTTAACATGGGTATTGCACGGCGCATTGATTCCAAATCATTTCTTCCGCCGCCGCTGGCACATGAGTCAATAAAGGGCAGTTTATTCGTCTTTCTGCAATAATCAATTATATTGTCCCAAAGGCGGTAATGCCCCTGAACATATAAGTTCTCTGTTATACCGGTTCTTTCACCGTCTTCCATCTGATCCCCGATGCTCCAGTAAGGCGCGGGATCACAGTTGAAATCCTCCCTGTACATGTGGATTCCGTGTTCATCCATTGTGCTGATTATCCGTTCAGTGAGCCAGCTGACACAATCCTCCCTGGCCAGGTTAGCCAGTTTAACCGGTCCGCCGTCTGTCAAAACCCATTCCGGATTAAATCCGTAATTTTGCGACAGTGCTTCCACATGAGTTACCCTTTCAGGTTCAAACCACATCATTGTATATGCACCGTGTTTTTCTGCATACTCAACGGATTGTCTGATGCTGTCACCAGGCCATTTTTCCCTGTCCAGGGTCCATGTGCCTACAGTACCCCACCAATCAGCAGGAACTGATTTATTATATGGATCGCAGTACCAGCCTGCGTCAACCCATCTAATGTCCATTTCAAGGCTTTCCTGATAATACTTATCAAGAGATGGTTTCCAGCTGCCATAATACTCGGATATACTTCCGTCACTGTTCGGTCTTCCTGTATCAAGCGCAAGACAATTTGTTATCATTGGTCGTACAGGTTCAGTTTCTTTTGCGCCATTACGCGGCATCACATGATTAACAAACCATTTACGCCAATGATTCATTGCAATGCTCTTATCTCTGTTTGCATCACAGGTTATGATACACATTAAGGGTGTCCTGATTTTTTCACCCGGTTTTAAATATGTATCAAGATTAATTACGCCTTTGGCAGCAAGATGTACGCCTTCTTCTGTGCTGTTGAAAACGGCTTTCCATGTACCGGCCCAGCCTAAGGCAATCAGGTAAGAGCATTCATCGGTTTCAAGTAAAAAGTATGGAAAGTTTACATGGGTTGCCCTGCCTGTTACTGCGCTGAATTCTGTATTCCTTTCGCTTAGATCAATCTCATAAGGCCTGTACTGGTTTACATGGTCCCCCAGTATTCCTTTCAATACAGGATTTTTTCCTTCCAGTATCCTATCTGCGCATTTTAACTCACTGATATTTCGGGTATTGGATGTGCCGGTATTTTCGAACCATACTGTCTGTGTAAATGCATTGTATTTATCATAGCTTTCAGTCAATACTGTAACCTTTATGTCATCTCTAAAATCATATGTATAAGCAGAATATTTAACGTTATTATCTATTTTTTCTTCCCTGGTCGATAACTTAAAATGACAATCATCAAAGCCTTTTATGACATTTCCATCGTACTTAAAGCTGACAGGAATGTTACTAAACATTATTAGGTTCCCTCCATATACAATACATGCATACTTTCTGTATCTCATTTTTTTCTTGTTGCTGTTTGGTTGCTGTACAGCAACTTAATTTCGTTATACATTACCTCACCACGATACTTTTCTGCTGTAATCCTCCAGCAATTCTTTTTCCGTTTTCTTATGCGATAATAATTTGATCAAATCTGCCTTCGCGTCTGTTTCATTCTCATATTCATTCAGAATTTTACAAAGCATGAATTTGGTAGCTGTTTTATGTATTATATAGCCTTTTTTGATTTGCTTTCTTTTTAATAACTTCCCTATCTTAATCATTTATGTATGGCTCCCTTATATCCCGACACTACATGGAATTAGTATATTATAGTAAGTAGAACTACTTATTTTGAAAATTTGAACATATTAGTTAGACCATTAAGAAGATTCAATCAATTGTTAATATTACATTAGCATATATTCCCATAGAACACAATTGCTATTTGTTGATAGCCTTGATTTGGATTTGGCATATTTACTCAAGTTTATCATGCAAAAACCCGCTTAAATAGCGGGTTTTCAGACAAATTGTGGCGCACCCGAAGGGATTCGAACCCCTGACCTGCGGTTTAGGAAACCGACGCTCTATCCTGCTGAGCTACGGGTGCACAAGAGAACAAAGTATATTTTACACCCACAGCACGGCTTTGTCAACCGCCGATTCAGCCGATTCAGGCTTATAGCAGGGCTTACTGAGCATTATGTTCAGTAAGCCCTTAATACTTCCGGATTTACTACATGGAAGGGCCGGCGGCCATTGAAAAAATCAATTATGCTCTGAGCCGATTCCCTGGTCATGCAATGCCGGGTCTCTATTGTATCAGTACCAATATGCGGCGTAAGTACTACATTGTCCATCTTAAGAAGTTCAGGTGAAATTTTCGGTTCATGCTCGAAAACATCCAGAGCTGCACCGGCCAGCTTTCCTCTGCTCAAAGCATTCACCAGCGCAGCTTCATCAACAACAGACCCTCTGGAAACGTTTATCAGATAAGCTTCCGGCTTCATCAGGGACAGCTCCCGCTGTCCAATCAAGTGGCGGGTTTCTTTGGTCAGGGGCGTATGAATGCTTATGACATCGGCTGTTCTTAGCAGGTCATCCAGTCTCTTGTATGCTGCACCCAGTTCCATTTCAATGACCGGATCCAGGCGTTTGCGTTTGTAGTAGGAAATGCGCATACCAAAGGCAGCTGCTCTTTTAGCCACAGCACCGCCGATACGGCCCATACCCACAATCCCCAGTTCCTTGCCGCTCAGCCCGCTGCCCATATATTTGAGCATACCCCATTCAAAATTGCTGTCTGTTCTGAGCCTGCGATCCAACTCGGTGATTCTGCGCATCAAACTAAGCATCAGGCCCATAGTGACTTCAGCCGTGGCATCGGCAACCACATCGGGAATATTGGTTACGACAATACCTCTGCCGGTGGCGGCTCTGATATCAACATTATCATAACCTGCCCCGTAAACGCTGATGATCTCCAATTCCGGTGCGGCGTCCATTACCTCTTCATCCACATCCACGCCGGCTGCTATAATTCCTGCACAGTCACCAACAGCCTTCAGCAAATCAGACTTGGGCATCCAGCCATTTTCATATACATAAACATCAAATTGTTTTTTTAATTCCTGAAGACCTTCCGGTAAAAGAGGATAGGTCACCAGTATTTTCTTTCTGTTCATCTTTGCCTTCCTTTTCATCTGATACGATCTGAATATCCAGCTTCTGCCATACAATTAACATTTTAACCTGTATTTCGATATTCTGCAATATCCATCCCGAATCAGACCAAGGCTAAACAGGCAGTTTTATTTATCGTAACCTGAGGCTTCCTCATACAGCCAGTATGTGATTTCATAATTTTCATATTCCGGTTCGGTTATATAGAGCCGGGTATAGCCAACAACACCAATTCCTTCTTTCAGTATTCTTTTTTCATAGTAGGGACCGTTTTTATCCTGATAGGATACAGTGTATACCTTAGCTCCATCCTCATCTTCCACGCTTTCTATGGTGCATTCCAGAACTATATCCTCCCCCTCGCTTCCCTTTACCGTCTGGGTCCAGGAATGCCCTTCCTTCAGAGGAGTCTGAATAAGCACCATTTTATCAAAGAGATCAAGCATCATTTCGGCCTTTTTCTCCTGAATGAGGGAATCAGATGTTACGATAAAACTGACGGAAAGGGAAAAATCACGGTCAGACTCCCCGTCAGACATATCGAATACTTCACCTTTCGCAGAATAAACTATTTGTTCTTCTTTTCTTTCTATCTTTTCCAGCACTGCATCATGGCCGTATTCTGCAAATCCGTTGTATACCCATTTGTACCCCTCTTTGTCAGGCAGCAGGGCCTGCAGTCGGGCATCCGGCTCTGGTGCCGGTGGTGGCGTTGGTTCTTCTGCCGGTTCAGGGGTTGATTCAGGTGTGGATTCAGGCTGCTCTGGTTCAGGTGTGGATTCAGGCTGCTGTGCAGGTTCGGGCGTTTCTGTCGGCTGAGGCGGGTTGTTGGTCTCCTCAGGCTGGACGGGACCGGTGCAGCTTGTAACAATCAAAGCCATTACCAGGGTCACTGCAATAATAAATGGAAAGCGTAGTTTCATTAAATATCACTCCTGTCTTATGTTTGCTGAGAAGAATGCTTTCTGATATCCAAGCTTATCATATTATTATTTCAACTTTTGCCGAAATTTTTACAGGGTCTTTTTTCTTGCATAACAATAACATTAACTTTTTGTTGCCTGATTATTACTTTTTTATGCCTTACCTGTAGAAATCAACGACTTCATCAGTTTTGACCCGTTCCAGCAGCCTGCCGTCCTGGTCAAATGTATATCTGTATACATAGCTTGCACCGCCAATCGTAAATGCAGACGTAGCAGGTGAAAAAAATGTGTCAGTAATGCTTTCAACATCCCATGTCAGCTTTTTCGAATCATCCAATGCCAGCCTGCCTCCGAGAGAGCCCTTCACCGAATAGAACTCCTGCGGCCGGCCTGATTCAGGACTACACACTAAAAGCACGGCAGTGAAATGTTCCCGCACAAGATCGGTCAGCTCTTCATTTGAAATATCCAGCCTGCCGTCAAAAATGTATTTGAGAATGGCAGCAATATCCTGGCGGCTGCCCTGGTTTTCTTCGTCTTCAGTTACAGGAACGGAATATGCACTCAGATAAATCAATCCGTTATACTCCAGCATATCAGTGATGTAGTAATGAATGTCATCCGATTCATATAAGAATGAATCCACTATCTCCCCGTTCCTGCTCACCTTGACAATACGGGCATATTCACCAGCTATAAAACTTCCAAGCTGCACGATATAGCCGTCACCCAGCTTTGCAGCATTCCATATTCCGTAATTTCCCACTTCTGTTTTGTGAAATTTTACAACATTTCCCTGAATATCATACTCGTTCAGACAAAAGTATCTAAGGTCCCCCCTGCTGAACACAACAATTTTCTCATCTGACGGCACAATAGCACCAATGTATTCGGATTTAAATCCGTTTTCAAGCCTTTTTTGCCACAGGATCGTCCCATTGGAATCAACCAGTGCCATCCAGGCATAACTTTTCTGGATGTCGGGAGTTGTCGGCGATTGTCCGTAAACAATTACCTTCTCATCAAAAGGAACATAACCTTCAATCCAAAAGCTGCTGAACTCCACATTCCAGACCGGTTTGTCATTAATATACTTCTCAAGAATACTTACGTCATGAACATGGAATCCCAAATCTTCATCATATTTTTCCCTGGATAAATACCTGTAAGATACGCCGTCCTTGTGTTTTATTGAATCCCTTCTCATGTAATACCCATGAATATTCTTGTAGTTCCAAAGGTTTCGGAGATCCTGGGGCGTTGGATCCTCCTGGAAAATTTCATATCCTCCGATGCTGCCCTCAATAATGCTTTTCTCAATCACTTCTGCTGTCTTATCATAAGTGAATGTTCCTGTTCTTATGTCCCTGAAAACTTTCTTTATTTCCCCTCTGGACAGCCCTTCCATGGGCAGATCGTTTTCAAGGAAAAATGTCACTGCCTCATTGTATTCCCTTATATCTGCAGCGATGGCATAGGTGGAAAACCCGGCTATCAGCAGCACAAGTATTGTACATACAGCCACCAGCGGCCTGAGCCCCGGCCTTCTGCCACGTTTTGCCGGTAATGCCCTGCCGCCTGAGTCTGCCTGCTGCAAACAGAATGACAATACTTTTTCCTTGTCAGGAAGCGGTATCTCATCCAGCTGTTTTAAAACATCTGCTATATCATTCTTTTTCATTATGCGCCCCTCCGAATCATGAATAATAATTCTTCAGTTTTCTGACAGCGCGCTGATATTTTTTCTGAGCGGAAGCAAGGCTGAGCCCCATAATCCTGGCAATTTCCTTATGAGGTAAATTTGCATAAAGACGCAATATGAGGCATTGTTTTTCTTCCTTGTCCAATATGCTTAGCATATCAAGCACTTCAAGACGTGACAGATCGGGCTGTGTCCGGGGACCAGTTCCCTGATTTGAATCCTCGATTGATACTGCCGGCCTTCTTTTGCGAATAATGTCAATTGAGCAATTACGCGCTATTGTCATGATCCATGCCTTGGCATTGCTGCCGCTTTTATAAGTATGCGCATACTTCATAATCCCGATCATGGTATTCTGCAGTGCATCCTCTGCATCCTGATAATTGCCTGTTATTGCATAAGCCACTGAAAATATCATTCTGGCCATGCAGTCGTATATTACAGCCAAAGCATCTCTTTCACCCATTGATAGCTCAACGATGGCTCTGTCACAAGCTTTATTGAGCTTTTCATCCCCCACCCGCTTGTCACCTCTTTGCACTGTCTCTGTATAATATAGCGTTTCAGAACAGCATTTGCGGACACCGCTG
>DUOA01000007.1 GCA_012839095.1 Clostridiales bacterium | reverse complement strand
CGGCCTCTGAAACCTCAAATACATGCCACTTGTAGAAATCGTCCACTTCCAGGTCATCCATCTTATGGAATAACCCTTCCGAATCCTGGTACCAGACATGATAAGTACCTTTCCCCAGCCCGCTGTAGAAGGTAATCCGGGACACCTGTTTTTCAGCCCCCAAATCGATTATGAATCCATCCCGGGTTCCCCGGCCCGACCATTCAGTCTGGGGTACGTCAAAACTGCCCAGATTGAACAAGGCAAGGGCCAGATAGACAAGGGTCATCACGGCCATCACAGCTGCATCTCTCTTATTAACCCGCAGAGGAACATACTTGTCGTCCTGAGGGGCTGCCTGCTTGTGTGAACGCAGCCACAGTGATCCTCTCTGCCTCTGTTCTGCCACCGGCCTTGTTCTGAATGCAATCGGGTCTGTTTTCTGCCTGACCGCATTCCGCCATGACCAGACCAGTACTGCAGCAAATAGCAGAACATTGATCAGGGAGATGAGAAGCAGCACCGGATCATTCGGCGGTACATGGGGATAGTCATCCCTGATCATGCGTTCCAGAACAACAAGGGTATTTACATAGATGGTAAAGGAAGCCAGACCGTAAAAAAGCAGACTCCATTTGTCCCTGGTCAGAATGAAAATGACGGCCAGGAAATAGAGAACCGGGAACATATAGCGTTCATGCATTCTTATGGACAGCATGAAGACACCCATGGAAAGGACCAATGAGCTGACATGGGTCAGGTGCCTGCCTTTGCCTTTTAAGTGCAAAATGGCTGTATAGACCAGCATGACAAAAATAAAGATATACCCCCACACCTGGTAGTTGAAAAAAATGAACTGCTCGGAATCCGGCTTTAAATTGGCTCCGATTAAGCTGAAAAAGTTGAATGCGTTTAAAGAAACATACTTGTATCCCTCTGCAGTGCTCATGTAGAGTTTGAATATCCAGGAAGGCTCATGATTCAGGGCAAAGGGCAGTACCAGGGCTGTTACTGCTGCGAGACCGCATATCGCTGTTTTCACAAAAAGCTTCCAGTCCTTCCGCTTAAGCAGTTCAAAAAATACCACCGGCAGAAAGATCAGACCCTGAGGTTTGATCAGCACTGCAAATGCAAAGGGCAAACCTGAAAGTTCCGGCCTTTTTCCATCCAGCAATAGGAGTCCCAGGGCTATAAAGAGTACAAGGAAGGAATCAACCTGGCCCCAAACGGCAGCATTTATGAGCACGGCCGGGTTGAATACATAGATGCAGGCCATTACATGCGGCCAGATGCCGGGCAGCCTGTTCCTTGCCAGCCGGTACAAAAGCCAGGCTGTTATGAGATCAGCAATGACAGAAGGCAGTTTCAAAAGCAAAAGATAAAGAGCTTCGCTGCCGGTCAGCCCCAGAAGCGAGGCAGTCTTGCCGACTAAAAACAGAACATAAAGATAGCCTGGAGGATAATCCAGATAAAAGTCCCCATGATACATATGGAATAAGTCTTCCGCTGCTTTCTGGGACCAGAAACGAAACAGCCCTATATCAGTGGAAAAGCCCTCGATGGACATTGCAAGAATTACTCGGATAATAAACCCCACAGCCAGGATCCAGCGAATGGCATAGGGCCCGGGTTTGAGCTCAGGACCGGTCCTATGCCGCAGGAGATGATAAAACCCGATGACTGCCGCTGCAAAAATTAAATAAAAAATAATTGCGATAGCTTTCAAGAGGAATCCTTCCTTTTCCCTTTAGTTTCATAAAATAAATTCCATTATCCAGGGAACCCGGCATTATTGGTCTCTGAAAACGATGAGCTTGCTTCCCGCAAAATTCACCAGCAGAGAACAAAATACGGCACCCAGCTTGGACAGGTATACATGCATCCCTGCCCCGGTTTCCAGATAATATAATACCAGGGCGGATGCTCCCAGGGACACCAGATTGACCAGGACAAATTTCAGAAACTCTGCCGGATGAAATTTCCCTTTTTTCTGAAATGTCCAGGTCCTATTCCAGTAATAACTGTTTATCACGCCGCAGGAATAGGAGATGACGTGGCTGATGACGGAATCCAGCCTGACTGCTGCAGTGAGCAGAGTAAAGACTCCAAGATCAATTGCCGTATTTAATAACCCCACCAGGCCGAACTTTACAAGCTGAATTTCAATTCTCTTCTTCATTATCCTTAAATCCTATGACTTTCCTGACAATATACAGAGGACGTCCTTTAACCTCCTCATAGATTCTGCCTACATATTCCCCTATGATACCCAGAATTACCAGGGTAATGCCGTTAAATACCAGGTTGACTGCAATTATGGATGCCCAGCCTGTCAGAGTTCTGCTGGTAAACAGTCTTAGATAAAGAACATAGAGCAGATAGAGAAAACCGCTGGTTGACAGGATAAAACCGATGTATGTAGCCAGTTTCAACGGCTTATATGTAAATGAGAAAATACCGTCGGCTGCAAATTTCAGCATCTTTTTCAGGGGATATTTTGTTTCTCCCGCCCAGCGCTCGTCTCTTACATACTCAACGGCAGCCTGCCTGAAACCTACCCAGTTGATCATGCCCCGCAAAAAGCGGTTTTTTTCAGGCAGCTGTTTCATGGCATCGCAGACCTTACGGTCAATCAGGCGAAAATCCCCCGTGTCCTTGGGAATGTTGCCATTGGTCAGAAGATTCAGGAACCGGTAGTAAAGGTAGGCGGTGACTTTCTTGAAAGCGGTCTCCCCCTGTCTTCTGATACGCTTGCCGTATACAACATCATACCCTTCGCGCCATTTTTCAAGCATACGGGGTATCACTTCAGGCGGATCCTGCAGATCCGCATCGATAATTACAACCGCCTGACCCTGGGCATAATCCATGCCGGCCGTAACAGCAATCTGATGGCCGAAGTTTCTGGAAAAATCCACAAGCCGGACAGTCTCATCGGATTCAGCCAGTCCGGCAATGATCTCTGCAGAACGATCCCTGCTGCCATCATTGATAAAGAGGAGCTCATAGCTTTCTCCGGACTGATCCATGACCTTTTTAAGACGCCTATAGGTTTCTTCTATTACTTCTTCTTCATTATACATGGGGATGACAATCGAACAAACAACAGAGCTCATTTATGTTATCCTCCGTTTCAATAAGGTTCTTATGAATCTGATAATGAGAGTTTGGAATCGAGTACAAGCCTTTACTCATATCAGTATAACATATTAAGAAATGTTAACCAATATCAAACAATAGCCCGGCAGATAACAAAAGAAGCATATCAGTATTTTCTTACCTTGATATGCTTCTTTTTCTTATTTGCTGTTGGTGGCTTTCTTATATTATTTCAGTATTTATCAGTATTTACCAGTATTTATCAGTAGACTTTTGAAGTCTGATACTTGCTCTTGCTCTTTTTCATGGAATAGCTTGCTCCATTCTCCCTCATTTGTGAATCATAAGAGGTATCAATGGTAACCCATTTACCTCCCATATAAACCTCATTCCAGGAGTGGTAACCTGTCACCCCGTCTGCATAGCCCATAACCAGTTTGGTGGGAATTCCTACGCTGCGCAGCATGGCAGCAGTCAGGGATGCAAAGTCATAGCAGATGCCGGATTTGCTCTTATAGGTACTATCTATTGAGGGAATGTAATTGGACGGCAGATTGTTCAATTTGTCATAATCATACCGGATATTGTTTACTACATAATTGTAAATCTTCTTTACCTTGGCCTCATCATTTGAAAGGCCTTCAGTCAGGGAAGCAGCTTTCTTAATGGCTGACATACCGGTATTCCAGTTGATCATCTGTATTGAACCCAGATAGGCGGAATTGGAATTTCCGGCGCTTACACTAATCTTTTCGGTCAGCACAAATTTGTATTTATTGCCCTCGGTATTTTCCATAATGCTTACCTTATATTCTCCGTTGCCTGACTGAAGAGGAAAGGTTTCCAAAGAGCCTTTTCCCTCCAAATTGTATGTGTAACGGGAATCACCCTTTTCCACCATGAGCTTGACCCTTTTTCCGCTGGTGTTGTTATAGCGTACACCCAGTATACCGGAATTCACCTTGCTGGTATCAAATACTTTATCATTGGCCGGAGCTTTTGATTCTTCCTTTTTGGATTCTGTATCAGCAGGTGCTTTTGGCGGGTCTGTCGGCTTTGCTGTTGCCGCCGGCTTTGCTGTTGCTGCAGGTTTTTCTGTTGCTGCCGGTTTGGGTGTCTGGACAGCAGCCGGTGCCTTGGTGGGCTGAGGTGCAGCTGTCGGATCTGCTGCCTGGGTATCTCTAGAAGCAGGAGCTTGCTTAGGAGCCGCTGCCGGTTTATCAGTAGGCTCAGGCAGTTTCCTCGAAGCAGACTCCTGCTTTACACCTGACGTTTGCCTTTGGTCAGATATTTTAGTATTGGAAGACGCCGGCTGTGTCAAAATCGGATTTGTGTCCGCAGCCGATTGTGTGTTCACATCCGTCTGTCTGTCGGATTCATTATGCTTTTCGGCAGTGGATTCAGCCGATCGCCTGCCTGCCAGTCTTTCAGCAAGCTCACTATCCGAATATCTGTCGATTTCTGATTTATTAGTATAAGCTGCAGGCTTTACATCCGCCCGTGCTGTGTTCGTCTCAGTTACTGCTGCTGCATCCGTATCTTTCTCGCTGATTGAAGGGGATGAATTCTCTTCTGAAGATATACCGCCTTCTGTGATTGTCAGGTTCCATTTATGTATAGACAAAGCAGTCGGATTTTCGATTAACTGCCCAATGATGGGGGTCATTACAAGAAACAGAGATATGACGAGTGAAATGGCCACTCTGAACATAAAAAAACTCTCCTTTCGGTAGCTCGGCTGCCATATCCCTGAGGACTTAGGCCCTGTGGCTTTGCGCCCCATTGTTTCCAATGGTTTGCCATTATCGCTGAAAAGTTCTATTTTCAAACGTATTGTATATAGTTGTCACTTTATATAGATACAAGTATAAACTTGTTCCATGCCCAACTATTATATATACATTTTTTTCATATGTCAAACAAATTTTTTCATATTTTGTCTATTTTCAGTTTATTTCCAATTTTCAATTATTTTAAGAATCTGCCTTTGATCTGAACAATCCCTCATTGCTGCAGGAGCTGCTGCAAGTAAATAAAACAGGGCCTGCCTCAGTTGGAGACAAGCCCCTTACTTTATTACATATCGGCATTATTTTTTATCACAGTTTTAATATACTTACTTTCTGCTTCTCCTCCGCAGGTAAAAACCAAGCGCTGTTAGCAAAGAGCCGGTACCATAGAATAGAACAGAAGGAAGTTCACCGGTCTTAGGCAATTCACCCGGTCCGCCTGGAATATCATCATCCGGAAGCTCTATTTCATCATCAACAGAACCGCCGGGAGTTTCATCATCAGGCAGCTCCGTTTCTTCCGGAGTTGCTGTTGGTTCAGGTGTCGGCTCGGGTGTAGGCTCCGGTGTAGGTTCTGGTGTCGGCTCCGGTGTTGGCTCAGGTGTGGGTTCAGGCGTTGGTTCCGGTGTGGGTTCAGGCGTTGGTTCTGGTGTCGGCTCAGGTGTAGGCTCCGGTGTAGGTTCAGGGGTCGGCTCGGGTGTAGGCTCAGGCGTTGGTTCTGGTGTCGGCTCAGGTGTGGGTTCAGGAGTAGGTTCTGGTGTCGGCTCAGGTGTGGGTTCAGGCGTAGGCTCTGGTGTAGGTTCAGGCGTAGGCTCTGGTGTAGGTTCAGGTGTGGGTTCAGGCGTTGGTTCTGGTGTAGGTTCAGGAGTCGGCTCGGGCTCTTCACCAAAATAAAATACAACATGACTTATATTTGCCTGCTGGCCGCCTGGATTATGGGGGGAGATCAGGTCGTTGTCTGAGAGCACAGGAGGATTATATGTATATAAGTAGCCTCCGGGGCCGGCCTTGACAAAGACATAGGCTATTGGAACATCTGAAATAAAGCTGACACTCATTTTATCAGCGGAAAATTCAGCGGTTACACTGTTTCCATCCAGTGTCTTTGTCCCATTGACAGGCGGATCAAATTTAACGGATGGCAAACTCCTTACTTCAGCAGGCAGGTCCTTATCATTTCCCGTATAGTAAACTGGAACTACGGACGCTGCAAATACATTTCCCCAAAAGCTGTATGTATAGAGCAGCGGCAGGGAAAATACCAGCAAATACACTATTGTCCTTATCATTTTCTTTTTTCTCATGTTCTCACTCCTTCTTGGCAATTTGTAGAATCGAGTTTTCATATATAAAATAAGGCTGCAGAATAAAATTAATTTATCTGCAGCCTGACAATCATAGCATCGTACTTGAATTAGTACTTAATGCTTTAGACTCATAGCTTTGCGCCCTATACTTTCGTATAGTTTGCCCATTTTCCCCTAATTCGTTGTTGATAATGATAATTAATATCAATTATTTATATATAACCATAATATATTACTCTAAACAAGGCTCAATTTACAATAATAAAAAAGTCTATCGCATCACGGCATGCACCACCAGACGGTGAGAGGCTATATACAAAGGTGTACATGTAATCAGAGTGAGGACCCGTTCATCTTTGCTGCGGTATAATACTGAGACATCATCCGGTTCCACTACATGAATTTTATAAACTGTGTATTCAAAGGTACCATCACTGGTGGTTATCTTAATAATGTCGCCAATTTCAACTTCGTCCAGCCTGTGAAACATTCTGCCGTAGGTATGACTTCTGTGAGCGGCCAAGGCTGTATTACCTATACTTCCCGGTTTGGATGTACCTGTTATATGGCCTGCTCCAACCTTTAAATTCTTCTTGCTGGTGCCCTCCAATATGGGTATATTTACATCGATTTTTGGTATTTCGATTCTTCCTATAGCTTCTAACTTTGATTTTTTCTTCTTGCCGGCATTTCCGCTGCTTGGATTCTCTTCACCTGGACCGGCTTCATCTGTTTCCTCAGCCTGAACAGACTCAGAATCTGCTGATTGTTCCTCTTCATTCATATTAAAATTCAGTAGGATTTCATCTTCATTTTCATCCACATCTTCGTCCAATTCCTCTTCAAATACCAGATTGAGCAGTTCAAAGTCTTCCGAGGTTTCAGAAGAAACCCCATCCTCGGACAGGCTGACATCCCATTCTGATATTTCCCATGGATCGGTTAACTGAGACTCCAGGTGCCTGGTATATGCCCTGTCTGCCAAAGGATAAATGCCTATGGCAAGCCCGATGGCAATTATGATAGTGGCTGCAATTCTCATTTAGCGAAACCTCTTCCTTAAAAAGTCAAGTAAGGGGGATGCCTCAGCATGAGACATCTCCCTCTTTCTCACCGTTTTAGATTATATAAGCCTGCAAGCCTACGCACGCTTCCTGAATCTTCTTCTCAGATACAAGCCAAGACTTGTCAGCACAGCACCGGCGCCATAGAAAAGCACTGGAGGCAGTTCTCCCGTCTTAGGCAACTCACCCGGGCCGCCGGGGATATCATCATCCGGCAGTTCTATTTCAGGATCCGTGGTTGCTGTAGGCGTCGGTTCCGGTGTAGGCTCCGGAGTGGGTTCAGGCGTTGGCTCTGGTGTAGGTTCAGGTGTTGGCTCCGGTGTAGGCTCCGGAGTGGGTTCAGGCGTTGGCTCCGGTGTAGGCTCTGGTGTTGGCTCCGGAGTGGGTTCAGGCGTTGGCTCTGGTGTTGGCTCCGGAGTGGGTTCAGGCGTTGGCTCTGGTGTTGGTTCAGGTGTGGGTTTCAAAGCATTATAAACTTTGACTGTAGCAGTTTTCTTCTTTTTGCTGAGCACAACCGGAGAACCTACAATTTCAGATAGCTCATAATCTTCCGGAATGCTATCTGCCGGTTCACTGACAGTGTACTCGCCAAACGGGAGGTTCTTTACTTCGACTGTTTCTCCGGCAGCTACCTGAACAAGCTTTGAGAAGCCATAGGGGCCCTCAACCAGGACTGTAAACTTATCGGACTGACCGTTTTCCTGAGAATTTCCATTGAGGAATTTCTTAATTTTGATGGAGCCTGTTTGTACCTTCAATACTTCCTTAATAAGGTAACTCGTCTCAAATCCGACTGATACCAAGGTCTGACTGGCTTTTCGTTCGGGAATGGGAGTAAAGATCCAGGCATCTGCCTTGGTCTGGCTTCCCTGTATGGTTACTTCAAAATCTAGTAGTGTCGTAATATCCTCTCTAGGAGCCCTAAGAACAACTTTTCTTCTGTTTCCTTCCTCAGTAACCGTTTCATTAAACACACCTGCAGGTGCATTGTGCGTGTGATTAAACAGAACCGGGCTGTCATCAATATTCTTGCTGTCACTTATATTATAACTGAATTCGACAACCAAATCATCGCCCTGCAAGGTAACAGATGGGCCTGCTGCGTTTATACTGGCCAAATCAGAAATACTCATGCCCGGCAATCCGATCAGGTAGTCATACACCTTTAAAACTCTGCTGTTTACAAGGTTCCTTTGCGGTCTGGCGTCGTTGGTAAAATGCCAGATTGCCAGCTGGGTGCCTGCAATTGCCTGTGCCGTTGTAATGTTGTTGTCGCCTACTGCAGTTCTCAATGCGCTTAAGCTGATATAAGGATAGCTGTTGTAGATTATGGCTCTTACCTTTTCAGCGGCAGCCTTATTAAAATAATCCACATTTTCCAGCAGATCCACCCTGTAATTTACACCTGTCTTTATATAGACATCAGTGTCTATACAATACGCCCTGATAATGTCATCAACAAATTTTCCGCCTTCGTACTTCCTGACTTGGAAGAGCGAGGTGTTCATACTTGTACTTGGCTGTATAAAAACGGTACTTCCACTGGTTGCGTTTCCTGTATATCTGTATGTTTCTGTTTCAGCCAGTACACCAGACTGCAGCGACAAAAGAACCAGCAATACAGAAAGCAATAATACGGATGTTTTCCTGAAATTCATTCTTCCTCCTCCTTTAAGTTAATATGAAAATCTACCCTTGAAAATACAAAAGACTGCCATAATCAAATGGCAGTCAGACTGTCATAGTACTGAATCATTCATTCAATACCTTAGACTCACGACTTTGCGCGCTGCACTTTCGTACAGGTTGCCTTTATCATCTGGAGCTGTTTATTCAATTGTTGTAATATGTATACCACCTTTTAAAGGTTTTAGACATTGTTTTTAGAAAACAATAGTAAATTTAAGTTTTATTTTCCTAAGCCTCCTTGTCTATGGGTTATATACCCTGTCAACAACTTGTAAGCATTGCGATAACACCGTCTTTTTCACCGTATTCATAAAGGACTGCCGCATCATCCAGTACTCCTATATAAATCCAGCTTTTAGTCAGATTATCAGGACGAAAGCTGGACTTGGGTAATAGGGCATAACAGACAGCCTCCTCAGTATCAGGCGGAAAATAAAAGGTCTCAATAAACACATTATACCAATTATTACCATATATGTCCATATATTTGTTGTTAATATTGCTAATTTTCTGACTTTTATGGTTATGTTATATACACCTATTTTACTGCATTCAAACATGTTTAATGAGAAAAGTTATCACTTTCATGTCTTTCCCATAATTAACATTTACGTTATTTAAAACAAAGCTTTATGACCGGCATCCAAGCAGTATCGCCTCTTGCATTTACATATACCCAACTGATATGATTATTCCATAATATTATGTGAGGTGGTTCAATTGTCAGAAATCAGCAAGTGGCTGATGAGAAAAAATATCCGGGTTATGTTCGGGGCAGCAGCCATTCTAACTGCCCTCGTATCTTTTTACCTGTATCATCTCTGCCATCGGATATTTGCATTAGGATTTCCAATTTCCATCCTAATATTTATATTAGGCCTCTATCTGCATCATAAACTCGGCAGGATTGCTTTTATAAATGAGCTGCGTTCACAATGGGGAAAACCGCTTAAGACTGAAAGGCATCCAGAACGGATAAAGAATTCATATAAAAGTCTGAACCTTAAAATCGAAGGCAGCTCGGAAATAGATGATCTAACCTGGAATGATCTTCTGATGGATGATATATACCGCCTTATGGATCGCTGTCATTCATCCTGTGGGCAAGTAATGCTGTATGGCATCCTGAGACAACCAATAATTAATGAATCCGTTTGGGAAACGCGCAGAAAATCCATCCATGCTATTCAAAGCAACAGAGATTTCAGAGAAAAGCTGCAGCTTATACTCCACAAACTGGGAAAGCAGAATAAAGAGCAGGTGGAGAGACTGCTGACCGAAGAACTGCCGGAACCGCCGAAATTTTGGCTGCTGCTGGAGATTGTGCCATATATCAGCTTGATATCATTTGCAGCATCGCTGCTTCTCTATACACTGGGGAAACCGGAACTGTTTGCTGTTCCCTTGATTCTTGTTTCTGCTATCTCAATAATAAATGCAGCAATCAGAAATAAACTGAGGAAGGGTATAACTTCCCATTTTCCATCAATAGGATACTTAAGCAGTATAATTAATGCCGCCAGGAGTATCAGCACCTTGTCAGCTGACGATCTGAATGATCAATTGAAAAGGTTGTCGGAAGCCTATGAATCATGCAGGACGATCAACAATAAGACCTTTGCATTGAACCTTGAAAATGTAGACCCCTTTGGCCTTTATACATATATAAATGTTCTGTTTCTGATCGATATTCGTATGTTTTTCAGAGTGGTTAAGGATATAAATGCCTGCAGGAATGAACTGATCGCTCTTTATTCTCTGATTGGGGAGCTGGATGCCTTGATTTCCATTGCCTCTTTCAGAGACGGATATCCGTCTGCCGTGGAACCGGTGCTTCATAATCAGGCAAGGGAGCTTGAACTGGATAACATGATACACCCCCTTATCGAAAATCCCGTTCCCAATTCCATTTCCCTTAAAGGCAAAGGCGCTCTTATTACAGGTTCCAATATGTCTGGAAAATCAACCTTTTTAAGAACCACAGCGGTAAATGTAATATTGGCTCAAACGACATGCATAACCTTCACATCAGGATATCGCGGTTCCTTTTATCGGGTTTGCACATCCATAAGCCAGAGTGATAATATGCTGGGAGGAAAAAGCTATTACCTGGCTGAAGCGGAAACCCTGCTCAAAATGCTGAACGGCATTCAGCCGGACATCCCCACTTTGTGCGTCATAGATGAAATTTTCCGCGGCACTAATTCCAGGGAAAGGATCGCCGCTGCCAGCCAGTATTTAAAGTATATAGCCGGGTTAAATGCTCTGACTATGGCAGCTACACATGACATTGAACTGACAGACATAGTCAAAGATAAATTTGATATCTATTATTTTGCTGAAGACGTAAGCAAAGAAGGCCTGGTTTTTGATTACCGCCTGAGGCACGGGGTCTCTCCCACCAGGAACGCCATTAAAATACTTGATTATTTAGGATACCCGGAAGAAATCGTAAGTAACAGCAATGCAATGATAGCAGGAGAAGAGTTTATCTCTTCACATTAAACCATACCTGCATGTCGCTTTCTCCTCTGTTGGCAAAGGCATAGTAAGGTATAAATTTAACTTTTGCCGGGATAAGTTCCCTAGATAAGGGCCTGTACAGCGAATCGGAGTCATATTTTCTCCTGCAGCCATCCAGATGGATAACCGGAAAGTAAAACCCTTCGGATGGTTCCACCTCCGGCCTGATATTACTGTCGATCATAATATCCTGAATATCCCTGCCGTTGTCTACAGCCTCCATGCAATACACAACAGGTCCCCTCAGAAGGGCCGCCTTTCCGGCATTGGCATGTACAGAGGGAGATGCCTCAACAAGCCGGCAGCTCATATCAAGCAGCAGCTCAGCTTCAAGCTCATCTGCTTCACACTCAATTCTCAGATAGCCGTTTTCTTTATCCGCCTTGCAGGCTTTTCCATCGACACTAAGGCTGTAATCATCGCACCAGGATGGCACCCTTATGAACAAATTCCTGCCTTTCGCACCCTTCACTTTTATCTTGATATTTCCGTCCACCGGATAATTGGTTTCCTGACTGATATAAATCTTTTGGCTGCCAATATCTGTTTCGCAGCTGCTGCCCATATATTGGTGTATATATAGGCTTTCATCATTGACGGTATAAAGATAATCTGCCACTGCTGCTACGAACCTGGTTATGTTGGGCGGACAGCAGGAACAGTCAAATACTTCCACCCGCTCAGTTATGGGCAGAGCTTCCTTATCGTTAACGGAAGTATCTCTGCCGCGCAGACTGAGATCCACCGAAAGCGGATTTTCATAGAAAAAACTTCTGCCGTCCAGTGAGGTTGAAGCCAGGAATCCGTTGTACAATACTGTTTCTACAACATCCGCATATCTGACATCAGGGTTCAGCCTGAGCATTCTGTTGGCAAACATTGCAAGTGCGATGGCAGCACAGCTTTCCGCATAAGCAGTTTCATTAGGCAGGTCATAGGGCACGGTGAAGGCTTCGCCCCGGCGGGAAGAGCCGATTCCACCGGTTATATACATCTTCTTATGGAAAATATCATCAAAAATAGTCTCACAGGCTTGCTGCAGCTCCATATCTTCATATTCATAGGCGATGTCCGCCATGGCACTGTACAGATAAGCAGCCCTGACTGAGTGCCCTTCTGCCGTTGTCTGCCGGCGAACCGGGAGATGATCCTGTGCATATCTGGAATTTGCCCACGGATAAAATGTGTTTTTTTCATCCTTGCCCCGCATGTCGATAAACCACTTACTCAGCTCAAGATACCTTGATTCACCAGTGCAATGATACAATCTGACCAGGGCCAGCTCAATCTCCGGATGCCCGCAAGTAACAAATTCAGCTGTTCTCTCTATCTTAAATACCTTTTCTATGTAGTCCGCGTATCTGCACATGGCCTTCAGCAGTTTGTCCTTGCCGGTCGAATTATAATATGCCACAGCTGCTTCCATCAGATGACCTGCACAGTATAATTCATGATCAGCACGTCTTGTAAATCTTCCTTCCGGATCAAATTGTTGAAACCAGCTGTTGAAATATCCTGTTTCCTCCTGGTTTTTCACAATCAGATCTATAAGCTCATCGACCTTATTCTCAAGCTTCTTGTCAGAATTCTTTTCCAAGATATAGGCTGCAGATTCGATCCACTTTGCCACATCAGAATCATAAAATATATGCGGCTTGTTAGGATCTCCCTCTTTCCAGTCAAGCTTAAGTGCAGAGAAACGCCCTGTTTCCTCAAATCTTTGCCAAACTGAGTAAATGGTTGTTTCAGCATTCAAATGCTGCCTGTGATGCCAGAACCCCTGTTCTATGCTGATATTTGAATGATCTACAGCTTTAAACTTTTGCATAAACATCCCCCTTATATCTAAATAATTACAATATGAAACTATAACCGACTAAGAAGCCTGCTGGCTGATGATTTGTTACCCTAAGCATACCACAACAATAAGATCCGGACCATATGGTTTTTGGAAGTAATACAATAGCCCGTCCAATATGGTAAAATAGCCTTGAAGCTTAGAACAGAAACGATGAAAAATATCGGAGGTCAGGATCATGCCCCGGATAGAAACCGAGTTAAAATACCTTCTTGGCAGAGCATCCTTTTGCTCTCTTTATCGATACCTGAAGGAAAAAGAATATGAATCCAGCATTACCAGACAAGTCAACTACTATTTTTCTCCACGCGATCTTTCACCTTCACCCCGATTTGTCAGTACACGAATAAGGCATGTCCAGAATGCATGCCAGGGAAGCTGGGAATTAACATGTAAGGTTTCCATTGATGAGACCACCACAGATACTGTACAGAACAGCTACGAATACAATGCCAATCTGAGTGGTAAAGAAGCACTGAACTATATCGGGAATGGTCTGCCTGAACATGCACAAAAACAATTGCTTGGCGACTTAAGGCAGGCCCATGGTATACCAATGAGGGATTTGTTTTGCATCGGCCATCTTCGTACTTCCAGGTTTGCATTTAATGTAAAGGATGATTTGCCTGCACTATTGCTGGATATCAATTTATACCTTGGTATATTCGACTATGAGATCGAGTGGGAATTAAAGGAAACCGAGCTTGCCAATGCACTGCTGCAGAGGGTATTTAATGAATTGGATATTAAGCCTGTGGGAAGATTGCAGCCTAAAGTAAAGCGATTCTTCGACCGTCTTATGAAGAACGATTCTATCTTGGTTTAAACTTTTCCGGTTTTTCCGCATACAAATTAAAAAGGAAGCCGCATTCTGAACAAACATCCGTGATAATAGCAGAACCAAAAGAAAACGGTTTTCCCTCCGGCTGAAGAGCGGCATATCCTGACAGCTTTCCCTTGCCAATGCGTCTTGAGCCACACTTAGGACATTTGGCTTGTTCCAAAATATTCATCCCCTTTAGACATCTTAATCATCATATTCTTGATTGCATATTAATGTTTTAATATATATTTAATATAACACAGAACTGAAACAATAAATAGGATAAAAGAAAAACCACTTAACACAACGAAATGCCAAGTGGTTTATTGATCCGGCAGCGTCCTACTCTCCCGGGCGGTCTCCCGCCAAGTACCATCGGCGCTGAAAGGCTTAACTTCTGTGTTCGGTATGGGAACAGGTGTGACCCTTTCGCCATCGCCGCCGGATAATATTTTAATAACGGGGACATTTCTCAGCAAGGACTCTCACTCTAATGTAAGGTATGGGGACACTCCTCTTTCTCTGCGGGTCATCCTTGTTGAGGAATGTCCCCGATTGAAAGATAGTGCCTTGCACCCTCAAAACTACACAATGCAAATCATGTTTATTGATCAAGCCCTCGACCTATTAGTATCAGTCAGCTTCATACATTACTGCACTTCCACCTCTGACCTATCAACCTCGTAATCTACAAGGGGTCTTACT
>DUOA01000076.1 GCA_012839095.1 Clostridiales bacterium | reverse complement strand
TGTCCACGTTGCCTGCAAAGTCACCAACAGTTGAATTAAGCTGTGCCAATGCAATTTTCATCTCATCTCATCTCCTGACTGTCAATCATGGCAATGACCTGTTCCCTTATCTGTTCCCTGCTGCATACCGCTCTATGCCTGATCTCCTTATCCTGCAGACCCTGAAGAGGCTTGGGAATATTCCAGCCGCTGACCTTCGCCAATTGCTCCAGCAGTTTTATTTCATAAACTGCCTCAGTGTATTTAGCATGAACATGTGACGGGTCTATGGAACCGGAGCTGCCCGGCTGTATGGCCTTAAGCACATCGGCCGGGAATTTAAAGGGACTGGCAGTGGAAACAAGTATGGTTGCATCAGTATCTCCTGTTTCTCTGCGGTATGAATCATACACCCATTTTCCTACCGCTGTATGCGGATCCATTACATAGCCGGTTTTTTGATATGTATCCTGAATGGATGCCATGGTTTCTTCAACGCTGGCAGATCCTCCCCAAAAATCAGACTGCAGCCTTTTCAGGGCTTCTCCCTTTATTTGATAAAAACCCCTGTAAGACAATTGCTTCATCCAGTCCTTTACCTGTGCATCATCCCGCTGGGCAAGCTCGTATAATAGCCGTTCCAGATTGCTGGACACCAGAATATCCATAGAAGGAGATATAGTCTGGTAAAACTCACGCCTTTTGTCATAAACACCGGTGCGGATAAAATCTGCCAGTACCTTGTTGTCATTGGAGGCACAGATCAGGCGATTGACCGGCAGACCCATTTCCCTGGCATACCAGGCAGCCAGTATGTTACCAAAATTCCCTGTGGGCACTACTATATTGACAGGCTCCCCTAATGAGATTCGGTTATACCTTACCAAATCAAGATAGGAGGAAAAGTAGTAGACAATCTGAGGTACCAGTCTTCCCCAGTTTATGGAGTTGGCAGACGAAAAGGAAAGCCCCCGTTTGTCCAGATAGTCTCTCAGCTCTTCATCCCGGAATACCTGTTTAACTCCTGTCTGGGCATCGTCAAAATTGCCTTTCACGGCCGCTGCCATGACATTGCTGCCCTCCTGGGTAACCATCTGCAGCTTTTGCATTGGGCTTACACCTTGCTGGGGATAAAAGACCAAAATTCTGGTTCCGGGAATATCACTGAATCCCTCCATTGCCGCCTTACCCGTATCGCCGGAGGTAGCAGTCAGAATGAGGATTTCCTTATTATCACCGGTTGCCCGGACAGCCGTTGTCATAAGGTAGGGCAGAATCTGAAGAGCCATATCCTTAAAGGCACAGGTGGGGCCATGCCACAGCTCCAATACATGGAGACCTTTCTCCAGCTCAGTAACCGGTGCTGTTTCAGGTGAACTGAAGTTATCTGCAGAATAGGCACCTTCCACACAATCAGTCAACTGTCGGCTGCTGTAATCCGTAAGATACATGGACAGAATCTTCTTTGCACGCTCCCGGTAATCAGCCTTAAGGAGCCCGGACAATTCCTCCATGCTGACTGCAGGTATGGATTCAGGGACAAACAAGCCCCCTTCTGCTGAAAGACCTTGTTTGATGACCTCCATGGAAGTTTTTTGCAGACTGTTGTCCCGGGTACTGTAATATTTCATTATACCTTCTCAACTTTCCTTATTATTTTTGACAAGTAGTTATCAGTATTATTTTCATACATTATAACCCAAGCTTTTCCTGCCTGCAACAAAAGCATATCAAGCAGCTTGTAAATCTTATTCTGCAGCAGTAGAGCCTGCCAATAAAAAAGCCTTCCCGGCTGTTAACGGGAAAGCTCTGCATTTTATATTTTTAACTGGGAGACCTTCAAAAAGAAAGCCAAGGAAATTCCTCGGCCTTCGGTATTTTCATTTCTTAAGCAATGTATTCCTGTAAGAAGGCAGGCGCACTGTCAGGGTTTCCATTTAAGGTGATAATAAACCTGATATTAAATTTATCTGATAACTTCTTTATATCGAAAAGGAATTGTTTCAACTCGTCCGAATCACCTCTGCCCACTTCCAGCAGATTGTCGATATAAATTTGGTCGGTGTCGTAATTTCGCGCAATCATTCCCGATAAGAAGCCGTAAAACTCATTCATTTTCTCAATTCCGAATTCCTTGGTATTAACATATCGAATCCGATGGTTCAAATCAATCATGCGGCGATTGCTGCCGTTTACAAAAACAATTTCACCTTTGCTGTCCTCCAGGGCCTGGTTGGCCAGTTCTATCACCTTTCTGGTCTTCCCTGTGCCTTTGGGCCCTATGATAAATTTTATCATGTTAACCGCCTCCCAGTTCTTTATGATATTTTTAATGTTCTCCTGATTTAATTATAACATAGGTAACCGTTTCCTGCTATACAAAAACGGCTGTGATGCAAAATCTCTTATGTCGGATATTGATGTAATTTGCAGCAGAAAGCTTGCTGTTTTTTCATACTTATCCTTACCAATTAAATAATAAATATTACAAATACTGGAGAGGTTTCTCCTGAACTTACTTTTTTCTTCCGGATTTTCTCCTGAGGCCGGAATCCAGAATAGCCTTTCGTATGCGCATACTTTTAGGCGTTATTTCAACCAGCTCGTCATCATCAATAAATTCCAGGGCCTGTTCCAGGCTTAGAACTTTGGGCGGAACCAGACGCAGGGCTTCATCCGAACCGGCCGCTCTGATATTTGTTGCATGCTTCCTTTTGCAGACATTCACTTCAATGTCGCCCTGTCTGCTGTTTTCACCTACAACCATTCCTTCATATACCTTATCTCCGGGGCTGATGAACATCTGACCCCTTTCCTGGGCATGATAGATGCCATAGGCAGCCGCTTCCCCGCCTTCAAAAGCAACCAGGGAACCGCGGCTTCTGACGGCAATTTCTCCTTTGAAGGGCTGATACCCGTCAAAAACAGCGTTGATTATACCTTCTCCTCTGGTATCCGTCATAAATTCGGAACGGTATCCAAACAAGCCGCGGGCAGGGATGGAAAACTCCAATCGCACATTGCCGCCTTTGCCGCTGAACATGGTTATCATTTCCCCTTTTCTCGAGCTCAGCTTTTCAATAATGCTGCCTGAAAATCTTTCGGGTACATCTATAACAACCCGCTCCATAGGCTCATGCAGCTTTCCGTTCACTTCCTTATATATCACGGTCGGTTTTGAAACCTGAAACTCATAGCCCTGACGGCGCATGTTTTCGATTAGTATGGACAGATGGAGCTCACCTCTGCCTGAAACCTTGAATGCATCAGGTGAATCAGTTTCCTCCACACGCAGGCTGATATCCGTATAAGCCTCTTTAAACAGCCTGTCCCCTAAGTTCCGGGAGGTGACATACCTGCCCTCCTGACCGGCAAAGGGACTGTCGTTGACCGAAAAGATCATGGATACGGTAGGCTCGGAAATGTTGACAAAGGGCAGAGGCTCCGGATGTTCGACATGGCAGATGGTTTCGCCGATGCTGATGCCTTCCACACCGGAAACCGCTATGATATCCCCCAAATGCGCTGTCTTCACTGCTGTTCTGCTCAGGCCTTCAAACTGATACAGGCTGGTTATTTTCACTCTTTTCCGGTCTCCGTTTACATTGCAAAGCAGAGCGTCCTGACCGGCTTCTATCCTGCCCCGTTCCACCCTGCCGATGGCAATTCTTCCGATATAATCGTTATAATCAATGGCAGATACAAGAATCTGCAGAGGGCCTTCCGGATCTCCGGCAGGAGCGGGTATATACTGCCTGATGACATCAAAAAGAGGCTGCATATTGTCACTTTTATCATCGATGCTTAGAGTGGCAAAGCCTTCTCTGGCAGAAGCAAAGACAAAGGGACAGTCCAATTGTCTTTCATCAGCCTCAAGCTCAATGAACAAATCAAGGATTTCATCAATCACCTCTCCCGGCCGGGCTTCCTGCCTGTCTATCTTGTTAATTACAACAATAACCGCATGCCCAAGCTCCAAGGCCTTTTTCAGGACAAATCTGGTCTGGGGCATGGGGCCTTCAAAGGCGTCAACCAGGAGCAGAACTCCGTCAACCATTTTTAAAACGCGTTCCACTTCCCCGCTGAAATCAGCGTGTCCGGGTGTATCCACAATGTTTATTTTTAAGTCCTTGTATCTGATGGCGGTATTCTTGGACAGGATGGTTATGCCTCTTTCCCGTTCCAGATCATTTGAATCCATAACCCTGTCATGTACCTGTTGATTTTCCCGAAAAACTCCGCTCTGACGCAACATCTGATCCACCAGGGTTGTTTTCCCGTGATCAACATGAGCGATGATGGCTATATTTCGAATGTCTTCCCTTACAAACATAATTACTCCTCGTTTCCTTAGCGCTAAAATGCTTAACAAACTATTATGATAACACACGAATAGTATGTCAACAAGTTTTTAAAAAAAAGACCTTTCAACAGAAAGGCCTAAATAAAATAAATATATAGTGGATTAAAAACCAGGTATAAAAACTATAATAGGTTATTCCTCAGCATATTGCAATATTTGATTCAAAATCTCTTTTCTTCTTATATCAACTCTGTCAAAATCCATGGCAGCGGAATAATATTTTTCTCGTTCACTATGGGCTGCCCTGGCTTTTGCCAGATATTCAATACCCTTCTCCAGCAGATTACGGGAGCGGATTAGCGCATCTGTTTTTTCCTCCTCATATTGCTCCAGCAAACCCTTCTTAATGCAGATGTCCAAATCAACAGTCTCAACAGAAGGCTTTTCTTCCAGTCCCTCAGGATCAAGGTGATAGGGCTGGCTGCTGTTTGTGACTACCGTTCTTACAGCCGGAATAATCAGCATATCCAGTTTATCCGGTTCATAGGGACAGTGATACTGCTCGGTGTAAAGCCCCATCTCCTCTGCTGCATTTGCAGCCCGTCGTATTAACTGTTTTACAAGGGTCTTGGACTCTCCCCTGACGGAGAACACCTTCATATCCCTTTCAATTAACGCCTGTCTGAAGTCCACAATTCCCCCGGGTGTTATGGCCGATGCCAGCAGGTGCCTGGCCTGCGGTGCTGTATCATAATTGGGCGTAATTCCCTCCAGCATTCTTTCCACCAGCAGCCTGGAAATCCTATTGTATTTGGCCGGATCAATGGCTTCCTCCACATACCACTGCCATTGGTCATATGCCATTTTGGACTGTTTCAGTAAACTATAGGCAGTCTGAAAATGCATGTTTCCCCTTTTGCTGATTTCCATTATCTCTGCCTTGTAAGGAATAATTACGGTGTCGTCCCAATACTCAGCCAGGTTTACTATTTCCTCTGCTATTCCGGGATTTTTGGGGTCAAAGGCATGTGGTGCAGTACCATCCAGCAATGCGACACCCAGGTCTGGTATAACAAGCCCATCAAGGGAATCGGGATCGGTGGCGCAATGATGATGCTCCACTTCGTAACCCCTTCCCGTCATTTCCCTGCTTATGAAATTCATCAGCGAGGATTTGCCTGTGCCGGGACCTCCCTTAATTATATATACCCGGTTTACTGCCGGTTGTATCATATATTCAAACAAAAAGTAATAACCTTTTGTCGTATTCCCCCCGGGAAACATTTTTCTTATCTTTCCTTGCCGGGCCATGTCCATCTCTCCTTCTCCTCTCATATAATTATTCTTTTACTGATTCCCCTTTATTCTATGATTTCTAAGATGCAAAAGTGTTAGCAGCCTGATGCAGCGGCAGCTCAGCCATAGGCTGCATGAAAGGCTATATGGAACTTCTCGGGGAAAATACTGAAAAAACTCAGGAGAGACAGAGGCCGGTTTCAGCTATGCTTCTTAGTGCGAGGGCTTGAATTTCTTAAGCCTGAGCGCATTCGTCACTACGGATATGGAGCTGAATGCCATAGCAGCAGCTGCAATCATGGGACTCAGTAAGGGACCGCCGAACAAGTGCAGCAAACCTGCCGCAATAGGTATACCGGCCGTGTTATAGGCAAAAGCCCAGAACAGGTTCTGTTTGATATTCACCATTGTACGCCTGCTGAGCTGAATGGCAGAAGAAACATCCATCAAATCGCTTCTCATCAATACAATATCAGCAGACTCCATAGCCACATCCGTTCCCGAGCCAATGGCAATCCCGATATCTGCCTGCATCAGAGCGGGAGCATCGTTGATCCCATCTCCAACCATTGCCACCTTTTTCCCCTCTGCCTGCATCTTTTTCACTTCATGAGCCTTGTCCTGAGGCAGTACTTCCGCCAGCACCCGGTCAATCCCTGCCTGCCTGGCGATGGATTCTGCTGTTCTCAGATTATCGCCGGTAATCATTACAACCTCAATACCCAGCCTGTGAAGTGCTTCGACGGCCTCCTTGCTGCTGGGTTTGATCACATCGGCCACTGCTATGATTCCTGCCAGCCTGCCGTCTGCAGCAACGTACATTGGCGTTTTCCCTTCCCGCGCCAGTCTGTCAGACTCTTCCTGCAGGGTAATATCGATGCCCTTGTCATCCATCAGCTTCCTGTTGCCCAGGAGCATGCGTTTCCCGGCCAATAAAACCTCTATTCCGTGGCCAGGTATGGCTTCAAAACTCTGCGCCTCATCCAGGTTAAGATTCATTTCCTGTGCTTTTTTCACTATTGCTTCACCAAGCGGGTGCTCTGATCCTTTTTCTGAAGATGCGGACAAACGCAGCAGCTCGGTTTCACTTAAGAGGCCCGTTGTTATTATATCCGTAACAACAGGATTTCCTTCGGTTATAGTACCTGTTTTGTCCAATACGACAGTTTCTATCTTATGAGCGGTTTCCAGTGCTTCCCCGCTCTTTATCAGGACACCATGCTCCGCTCCCTTACCCGTACCAACCATGATGGCGGTTGGAGTTGCCAGACCCAGTGCACAGGGGCAGGCAATAACAAGCACTGAAATAAATATTGTCAGGGAAAAGACTACGGATTCCCCGGATATATACCAGGCCAGCCCTGCTATAACCGCAATGACCAGGACTATGGGAACAAAATATCCTGAAATGATATCTGCCATTTTGGCAATTGGTGCTTTGGAGCTCTGTGCATCTTCAACCAGTTTTATTATCTGAGCCAGAACGGTATCCTTGCCTACTCTGGTAGCCTTAACCCGGATGGTGCCGTTCTTGTTTATGCTGGCCCCAACCACCGGGCTTCCTTCATGTTTTTCCACAGGGATGCTTTCCCCTGTCAGCATGGACTCATCAACGGATGTTCTGCCCTGTACCACTACGCCGTCTGTAGGAATCCTCTCACCGGGCCTTACTAAAATAATGTCTCCGGTTTCCACTTCATCAATGGGGATGACAGTTTCCTGACCGTTCTGAATTACGGCGGCATATTTGGGTGCCAGACCCATCAGTTTCTTGATAGCCTCCGATGTTCTGCCCTTGGCAACCATCTCCAGATACTTCCCAAGCAGAATCAGGGTAATGATGGTGCCGGCACTCTCAAAGTACAGATAGTCAGCATAGTCAGAATGCCCATTTAGAATCTGATATATGGCATATAATCCATACAGGACCGCTGCACCTGTACCGATTGCTATCAGGGAATCCATATTGGGCTCCCGACGGAAAAGGCGGCTGAATCCTACCGTGTAAAAGCGATATCCGGCTGCTATAACCGGTATAACCAGTATTAACTGAGTCAGACTGAAATACAGCGGATTGCTATCACGGGATATGACTGCCGGCAAGGGAAGCCCTATCATGTGACCCATGGCTGCATACATAAGCGGAATGGTAAAGAGGACGGAAAGCAGAAACTTCTTCCACAGCCTCTCTGCTTCCTTTTTCCTGCGCAGCTGATCCTGATCCGTCTGCTCGCCGGTATCTATCTCCAATGCCTTGTATCCTGCTCTTCCTATGGC
Source organism: Clostridiales bacterium (assembly GCA_012839095.1). Taxonomy (GTDB): domain Bacteria; phylum Bacillota; class Clostridia; order Caldicoprobacterales; family DTU083; genus DUOA01. Next base: position 27,937 of record DUOA01000076.1, on the reverse strand, counting down.
GTTTTTGATTTCTGAAATCCTGGTTTGGGCGGGATTGTACACTACCTTCGCTTTTTCTGCGGCAATGTTGACGTTTGCTTCATGAACGCCGTCCAGCTTTTCCAAGGCTTTTTGAACCGAAGCGGCACATGATGCACAGGTCATTCCGGAAATTGGAATGATGACCTCCCGGGTCATGACTTCTTCCTCAGCCCCATATCCGGCGGCTCTTATTTCATTTTTTATAGTTTCCAGATCCAGCAGGCTGTCATCAAATTCCAGAAAGAGCTTTTCCGTAGCAAGGTTGACATTTGCAGACTGAATCCCGTCCAGTTTGCCAACCTGCCTCTCTACAGCCCTTGCACAGGATGCACAGGACATTCCGGTAATGTTCAATGTATGTTTCATAACTGACTTCCCACCTCTGCTATTTGGCATATTTGTCAATCAGGTTAATAACTTCGTCTATCTTTTCTTCCCCGTTTCCTTTGCTAAAGGCTTCCTGGACACAATGTCTGATATGTTGATCGATTACCTTCAGATTGGTCTTTTTTAACAGAGCCTGTACCGACAGTATTTGCTTGGAAATATCCACGCAATACCGATCGTCCTCTACCATTCTGATTATGCCGTCAACCTGCCCCCGGGCAGTCTTTAGAAGATTCAGAACCTGTACCTTGTCCTCCTGCAGCATAAAACCACACCTCTTTTTTCATACCTCTTACTGAAACTCACTTGTACGCTTGAGCCTTATTCCTCGTCACCCTATCCCTGATGGGGAGGGGTACGTATTTATTATAAACCATTCCCCCTATATGTCAAACAAATTTTTCAGCAACAAAAAATTTAGGACAGGAGCAGTTCACTCCTCATTGTTCCGGGGCGGTTCCGGCATAAAGGATAAGGTCAGCTTTTCCAGGCTGCTTTTAAACTGACGCAGCTTTACCCCTGCCGCCCCCAGCATTTTCTTGGAAGCCTTGACGCTGTCCGTATCAGCATACTTATCGCTTAAGTATATAATTTCCCTGATACCTGCCTGTATAATGGCTTTGGTACATTCATTGCAGGGAAACAAGGTGGTATAGATTTTGTTTCCCTCGAATGAGGCGCTGCGATTATTTAAAATAGCATTCAGCTCGGCATGAACCACATAAGGGTATTTGGTACTCAGAACTTCCCCCTCCCGTCCCCAGGGAAAATCATCATCGGAACAGCCAATGGGAAAGCCGTTGTATCCGACGCTTAGTATGCGATTTGTTTTTCTGTCGACTATGCAGGCTCCTACCGGAGTGGAAGGATCCTTGCTCCGATACCCCGATAAAAGTGCAATGCCCATAAAATACTCATCCCAGTTGATATAGTCTTTACGTTTGCCCAATTTATTCATCCCCCCGTTGTTTGTCTGATATGATCCTCTTGCACAGTTCCCGGCCATGAAAGCTCTCAATTCCCTGTGCAGCTTATAATGTAGAATTATACCATATTATGAATCATACCCAAATATCTCATAGTTAAAATGACTGAATCCATATGGTAAAAATTTGCTATTTGTCAGATTGCATTCCCTTTTTTAATATGGCATAATAGCCTAAAGGAGGTGAGCCCATGCTGGTGGAGCGGAAGGTCCAGCTGAGCAGCCTGGAAGAGATAAAGGATTTTATCGTAATGGCCGGAAAATACAGGTGCGATATCAAGGTGAAAACTAAGAATAAGATTGTAGACGGTAAAAGCATGATGGGTATTGTTTCATTAGCCGCCCACCAACCTCTTACTGTTGTCGCCAAAGGAGATGATGCCTGCGACTTTGCCGGCCAGCTTGACCAGATTTTGTACCGATCTCAATAAAAAAAGTATCTCAAACAATAAGGATGAGATACTTTTTCTGTATATAATCAGTGTTTATAGATAAAGTGAGATAAGCCATAAGCCGAGTTCTGTCTTGAATGATCATCTGTCTAGGCCTGATGTTGCCAGCAGGCTCCAGCGACTTTTCCCGGGACGCGGCGGGCAGCCGCTATTCATGTCCCCTATTAAGTCTTGCTCCGGATGGGGTTTACACAGCCATTCCAGTCGCCTGGATGCTGGTGAGCTCTTACCTCACCTTTCCACCATTGCGTACTGAAGGTTGGAAACCAAATCAGCACGCTGTATATTTCTGTTGCACTATCCTTGGAGTCGCCTCCACTGGGTGTTACCCAGCACCCTGCCCTGCGGAGCTCGGACTTTCCTCGTCTGCCCAAAGGCAGCCGCGATCATTTGTCTTACTCACTTTATTCACTTGTTCAGGAAATACAGGATAACATATCTGCTATCTCCCGTCAACTGGGAATGGATTCCTTGTCATACAGGATCCTGCCGCAGTTTTCACATTCCACGATCCGCTTGCCGTCTTTCACTCTCTGCACCACCAACGAAGCCAGACTCATAAAGCAGCCGCCGCATTGATTTCCTGTTAGCGGCGAAATGACAGGTGTCCTGCTGGCCTTTATGTTCTTATATTTTGCCATCAAAGCCTTGTCAATGTTCTGCGCAACAGCATCCCTCTGCTTCTTCAGTATGGCCAGCTCCTTGTTTATTGCAGCCACTTCGGCATCATATACTTTTTTAACTTCTATATATTCCTTTTTGGCTTCAGAAACCTTTTGCCGTATATTATTAATCCTTTTCTTAAAATTATCCAGGTCCTTTGACAATCTTTTAAGCTCTTCCTCTTTTCTGCGTATCAGATCTTTCAGGATCAAGCCTTCCTTTGTCAACTGTTCCAGTTCCTCCATTGATATAATTTCATCTGATTCCATTTTTTCAATCTGAGTATGGATTCTGCCGCTGATTCCATTGTACTCCTCATACAATTTGCCCAGCAGATTGTTTCTTTGACTGGCATCCTTGTCCATACTGATCAGATTTTCCTCCTGTCTGACCAGATAATTCCTTATTTTCAGGAGCTTCTTGCGCGAATCAGAGTTCTTCTTATCTAGGATATGCTGGTCCATCAGCAAATCTATCTCCTGATATTTCCATAAGGTGCCCAACCGTTCCATAACCTGCATCCTCCTTCCATATTAATGAAAAAGGAATAAGCCCAGCTTACTCTCTTAATCTTCTAAAAATATTTCCACAATCTTCTGACTGAATAACCTCTATTTTATATTGTAAGGCATGGATTCTGTTTTGTAAACTTTGTTTTAAGGCTGTCACAGCCGGATACTCCGATGTATCATGCCCCAGGATTGCTGCAGCCATGCTGCTTTCCGAAACCGGCAGCAACTCATGATACTTTGCCTCACCGGTGACAAAAAGGTCTGCACCAGCATCCAGGGCGTTTCCGATAAAATCTCCTCCGGCTCCTGCACAGCAAGCCACAATCTGAATATCCTTCTTTGGATCCCCGATAAAATCGATCCTGCCTGCATTCAGAGCCTGTTCTATCTGCCTTAAATAAGCTTCCAGGGTCAGCTTCCCAGGCAGCCGTCCGATTCGTCCAAAAGAAGGCTGCCTGCCATTCCAATGGCTTGCAGTAACACCTTCCTTCGCAGGTTCCCATGTCAGGGGCCGGATATCCACCAATCCCAATTGCTCAGCCAATGCATCATCCGATCCGCCCTCTGCCTTGTCAAAGTTGGTGTGAGCAGCATAGACGGAAATTCCCGCTTGGAGGAGTTCCAAAATCCAGCTGCCTGGGAGGGAACTGTCGTTAACTTCCTTAATGGAATTAAAAATTATCGGATGATGGCATATTATCAAATCCACTCCCATGCCGGCTGCTTCCCCAATGACGGCTGAGGTTACATCCAAGGTGACCAATATTCTGTTAACAGAGGCCTCCTTGCTGCCAACCAGCAGGCCTGTATTGTCCCAGGACTCCGCCAGGGCAGGAGGGGCAATTTCTTCCATCAGCCTGATAATATCCTTTACTTTATAAGACAATGATAAACCTCCTCGTATTGCCTGCGCTTTTCTTTCAGTTCTTCAACACGGGCTGCCGCTTCCTCTGTTTTGCCATTTTCCAGCCGACTGAGTATTTCTTTAAGGCCCATGATTTTGCTTTCCACCCACTCCTTCAGGAGAGGATGCTTCTTTTCAATCAGTTTCCAGCCAATATCACAGAAGATGTCTTTCTCATATTCCGGTGTTCTTTCATTTGGCACCGCCACAATGATCTCATAAATACGATGCCCTTCTTTGGCCAGTTCCTCATCTGTAATGCCATATCCGTTCTGAATCAGCCAGCGGCGCAGTTCCGGCTGACCCGTCATAGGCTGGAGAATCAAGGCATATGCCTTGCTGGCTGCCTCCACGCCCTGCATAAGTATTCTGCTGATCAGGACGCCGCCCATGCCCGCAATCACGATGACGTCTGCCTCACCCGGCAGCAGGACGGACAAGCCGTTTCCCAGACGCGTTTCTATGCAATGACTGAGTTTATTATGTTCAATCAGCCGCCTGGCCTTATCCAGCGGACCTGCGTTGATGTCAGCTGCAATTGCATGCTTTACCCTGCTTTGCCGAATCAGGTACAGGGGAATATATCCGTGGTCGGTGCCAATATCAGCCAGTGTATGGCAATCCGGCACCAGGTCTGCGACTTTCTGCAGCCTTGGGCTTAAGAACATAACCTTTCATACAGCTCCTTGTTCTACCTTATTCTTATGCTTATCAGGCTGGTATGCTTAAGAAAAATTCTGACACAAAAACTGCCTGCAGCATCTTTTTAAATAAAGCAAAAACACCGTAGTAGGCGGTGTCTTCCTGAAGAATAACATAAGGTAACTTGTTTGATATACCATAAATCTGGTGGGCCTTCAGGGACTCGAACCCCGGACCGACCGGTTATGAGCCGGTTGCTCTAACCAACTGAGCTAAAGGCCCAGACTCATTATATTATAGCCCATGGGCCCTGCCTCGTCAATAAGAATATCAGGAAACAGCGGCAAAAGCTGGCAATCGCCGCTGTTAATCCAGATAGTCCTTCAGCTTTTTGCTTCTGCTGGGATGACGCAGTTTTCGCAGGGCTTTGGCCTCAATCTGCCGGATCCGCTCTCTGGTGACGTTAAACTCCTTGCCTACCTCTTCCAGGGTGCGGGCTCTGCCGTCATCCAGCCCGAATCGAAGTCTGAGTACCTTTTCTTCCCGGCTGGTCAGAGTATCCAATACATCCATTAGCTGCTCCTTAAGCAGGGTAAAGGCAGCGGCCTCGGCTGGTGCAGGGGCATCATCATCGGGAATGAAATCTCCCAAATGACTGTCTTCCTCTTCACCGATAGGTGTTTCCAGGGATACGGGCTCCTGGGCTATTTTCATTATCTCCCGCACCTTGTCTTCCGGTATCCCCATTTCCGCTGCAATTTCTTCGGGCAGGGGCTCCCGGCCGTATTCCTGAAGCAGCTGTCTTGATACGCGGATGAGTTTGTTTATGGTTTCCACCATATGCACCGGTATTCGTATGGTTCTGGCCTGATCCGCTATGGCACGGGTTATGGCCTGACGTATCCACCAGGTGGCATAGGTACTGAACTTGAAGCCCTTTTGATAGTCAAACTTCTCAACAGCCTTTATAAGGCCCAGATTCCCTTCCTGAATCAGATCCAGGAACAGCATTCCCCTTCCAACATATCTTTTGGCAATGCTGACAACCAGACGAAGATTGGCTTCCACCAGTTTGCGTTTGGCTGATTCATCACCCTGCCCCATTCTCTGAGCGAGATCAATTTCCTCTTCGGCGGTTAACAGGGGAACCTTCCCAATTTCTTTTAGATACATGCGTACGGGGTCATCTATATTGACTCCCTCCGGAACACTGATGCTGTCATCTTCCTTTTCACTTACGGTCTCTTCTTCTGTCACTTCATCCATTACATCAATTCCGAGGGATTCCAGAGTTTCATAGACCTTTTCGATTTGTTCAGGCTGAAGGTCGATTTCTTCCAGCATGTCCATAATCTCTTTATAAGTCAGCACACCCTTCGACTTGCCCTTATCAATGAGCTCTTTTATCCTGCTCATTTTTGACTCTCCATTTTGCACGCAATACCCTCCTTTCCTATCTGTCCGTGCTCAATCTATGATTAAGCTGATGCAATTCCTTCAGTAAGGTTTTATATTTATCGGAATCAGTTTTTCCTTTTTGCTCCATTGCTGCTATTTCATCCAGCATTTCCTGCCTTTGTTTGTCCAGTATGCCTTTCTCTACCTGATAAAGACAGTCTGACAGAAATGTGTCTATGTTATCATACTCCATTTCCTGTTGAAATATATCAACTAATTTCCGAATGCTGTCTTTGTCTTCCAAATGACTCATGACCTGGGCTTCACTTACCTCCCGATTTCGTTCCAGCAGGCCTTTTACAATATCCGCCACCCGCTGGTGCAGGGGATCCTGCAGTTTCAGCCCCTTCAGCCCCTCCAGAATTTTACGGGCAATGGCTTTATCTTGAACCATCAAATTCACCAGATGTACCTCAGCCTTAAGACTTCCGGATTTTAAGACAGTTAAGCGGGATTTGGTTTTAGTATACCTATAATTACCAGTAGTATTCCCTCTCTGTCTGCTTTGCATCCGGTCCGCTGCCTGAATCCTGGCAATCTGGTCGTATATGGCCCTTGAGCGGATTCCCAGCAGGGATTCCAATTCCTGTATATAGGCATCCCTTTCTATGGAATTCTCCACCTTTGCCAGCACCTTAGCCGCATCTGTGGCAAAGCTTACCTTCCCTTCGGTAGCAGTTAAATCATGTTCTTTCCGCAGTTTGGACAACTTGTATTCCACCGGTGACAGACTCTTATTCATCAGCTTTCTGAAATATTCCGGCCCGTATTGCTTCAGGATATCATCCGGATCAAGACCTTCCGGAAACTGCATTACCCGTACCTTGCACCCTGCCTCCGTCAGGATATCCATTGCCCGCATGGCAGCTGTCTGCCCGGCTTCGTCACCGTCATAGGCAAGGTAAACTTCTGAGGCAAACCGCCGCATCAGCCTGGCCTGTTCCTGGGTCAGAGATGTTCCCAGGGAGGCTACAGCCTGGGGAAATCCGTACTGATGCAGTGTAATGACATCCATGTAGCCTTCCACCATTATCAGGTATTCCAGCGGTCTCTCTCTGGCAGCCAGGTGCAGGCCGAAAAGATTACTGCTTTTATTAAAGGTAGGGCCGTCGGATGAATTCAGATACTTGGGCATGGAATCGTCCATTACTCTGCCGCCAAACCCCAGAACCCTGCCACGGGTATCAATTATAGGAAACATGATTCTATTGCGGAACCGATCATAGATTCTTCTTTTATCGGGGTTTTCCAAAACAATGCCCAGACTTAAAAGCTGACCGTCGGTATATCCCTTTTTTCTAAGATAATCCCGGGTATCTTCCCAGCTGCCGGGTGCATAGCCAAGACCAAAGCTTCGAATGGTGCGTATATCCAGACCGCGGGAAAACAGATAGGCCAGTGCATCTTTGCCGGGAGCCTCCATCAGCATTTGATGGTAGTACCGGGCACATTCCCTGTTAATCTCAAAAAGCTGCTGCCTTTCATTTCGCTCCTGCTGAAAGCGTTCCTGATTGGCTTCATCCGGCAAAGCCATTCCTGCCCGTTCGGCCAGAAACTTCATGGATTCCACAAATTCCATCCGTTCCATGCCCATTATAAAGGAAACAACATTGCCTCCTTCACCGCATCCGAAACAATGATATATTTGTCTCTCAGGAGACACATGGAAGGAGGCAGTCTTTTCATTATGAAAGGGACAGAGTCCGAAGTATCCTCTCCCGACGGGCTTTAATGCCACATATTCACTGACTATGTCTACAATATCGCTCCTGGATATTACTTCATCGATCCAATCTTCCGGAAACCATGGCATATGCTTCACCTTTTCTGTTATATATGTTCGCCAAAACCACAAAATTTCCTTCTTTTTTTTCTTTTTTCACATATCAAAAAATTCAATATATACGGATGAAGCTAATCCGGGCGTAAACCTGAGCCAATACATATTCGACATCTTTTGCGTTTTTCCTTCAAGGCAGCAAATTTAAATTCGTTTCCAGGAGGAAGGCACGAATAAATCCTGAAAGATACGGACAGCATATCGATCCGTCATGCCGGCAATGTAATCACAGACTGCCTGTTCTTCACCATAGACGGGGATCTGTTTCTTATATTCCTCCGGCAGGCTGTACGGGTGTCTGAGAAAGTGGCGGAACAGCTCTTCCAAAATGTACATTGCCTTCTTTTCCTCTTCCTTTGCCTTGGAATCGGTATATACCCTCTCAAACATGAAATCCCGCAGCTGCTCTGTGGCCTGACCCACTTCCCTGCTCATGGAAATTTTACTTTTGCCTTCACTGCTTTGAATCAGATCCTTAACCATCCTGTCTATCCTGGTCTTGTGGGAGTCTCCAAGAATTTCCGTGCATTCCCGGGGCAGTTCACCTTCAGATAATACGCCGGCCCGTATGGCATCATCTATATCATGGTTGATATAGGCAATTCGATCGCTGATTGATAGAATCTGCCCTTCCAGGGTAGCCGGCTTTCCGGATTTGGTATGATTCAGGATTCCATCCCGCACCTCCCAGGTCAGATTGAGGCCCCTCCCGCCCTCAAGAATATCAACAACCCGCAGGCTGTGTACATTGTGTTTAAAGCCGGTGGAGGATATTTCATTCAGCAGGCGCTCTCCGGTATGTCCAAAGGGTGTATGGCCCAAATCGTGTCCCAGGGACATAGCCTCCGTTAAATCTTCATTCAGTCTGAGGGCACGGGCAATGGTACGGGCAATTTGTGATACTTCAAGGGTATGGGTAAGGCGAGTACGATAGTGATCCCCCTCAGGCGATATAAAGACCTGTGTCTTATGCTTCAATCTCCGGAATGATTTGCAATGAAGAATCTTGTCCCGATCCCGCTGGAATTCCGTCCGAATCTCGCAGGGTTGGGTTTCATGCAGGCGTCCCCTGCATCTGCTGCTCTTTGCTGCCAAAGGTGACAATGTGGTTTCTTCCAATCTCTCCAGTTCCTGTCGAATCAATTGCCTTCCCTCCTCTGCCGGCTGCCCTCCCTGTTATCCTTTTTCCTGTATCCAACATGCAGTTTCTTGCACTGACTTCCAGTATATATATACCACACTGGAAGTCTTTAATCCTGCTTTTTCATAATTCCACGAATTCTTTCTTTACATTTTATTGCTGCCGGCTTTAAGTAAAAAATCCGGCGGAAGCCGGCCTGACTGGCATGCTTCCCCCGGATATTTCCTGCTGATTCTTTATTTAATGCCGCTTACTTCTGGCCCAGATTATCATGCTGGTGCAGCTCCGTCACCCTGGCCTGGGCAGCAGCCAACCTGGCTATCGGCACCCTGAAAGGTGAGCAGGACACATAGTCCAGACCGAGGATATGGCAGAATTCAACAGAGCTTGGATCCCCGCCGTGTTCTCCGCAGATACCGAGCTTGATGTCGGGTCTGCTGTTCCTGCCCAGTTCAACAGCCATCTTCATGAGTTTTCCTACTCCCGTACGGTCCAGTCTGGCTGTCGGATCGGACTCGAATATCTGTGCCTCATAATAATCTTCCAAAATCTTACCGGCATCGTCTCGGCTCAATCCATAAGCCATCTGGGTCAGGTCGTTGGTACCAAAGGAGAAGAACTCAGCCTCTGCAGCAATTTCATCAGCTGTCAGGCAGGCTCTGGGAATTTCTATCATGGTACCTACCAGATATTTCAGCTCAATACCTGATTCCTCTATTATCCGGTCAGCTGTTCCTGTAATGATATCCTTGACATATTTCAGTTCCTTTGCTTCACAAACAAGGGGAATCATTATTTCAGGAACCAGGTCATAACCTTTTTCTTTTTTAACCTGTATGGCAGCCTCAATAATGGCTCTGGTCTGCATTTCTGCTATTTCAGGATAGGTTACGGCCAGACGGCAGCCTCTGTGGCCCAGCATGGGATTCAGTTCCTTAAGGCCTGCAATGATGCTCTTCAGTTCATCAAAAGACAGTCCCAGATCTGATGCCAGGGCTTCTATATCCCTGTCCTCATGGGGCAGGAATTCATGAAGGGGAGGATCCAGCAGTCGAATGGTTACCGGTCTGCCTTCCATGGCTTCATAAATCCCCTTGAAGTCCTCTCTCTGCATGGGCAGAATCTGTTCCAGGGCCTTTCTTCTGTCATCTTCATTGGATGCAACAATCATTTTTCGGAAAGCAGGAATTCTGTCAGCCTCAAAGAACATATGCTCAGTTCGGCAGAGACCAATGCCCTCGGCACCGAATTCAACTGCCTGGGCTGCATCCTTGGGAGAATCTGCGTTGGTTCGGACCTTTAGCACCCTTAGTTCATCAGCCCAGTTCATCAGGGTCTCAAAGTCTCCGGTGAGAGCAGGATCCTGTGTCGGAATAGTGCCGCTGTATACAAAGCCTGTGCTGCCATCCAGGGAGATCCTGTCTCCTTCCTTAAATGTCATTCCATTTACGGTAAAGGTTTTGGTTTTTTCATTCACCGCAATTTCGGAACACCCGGCCACGCAGCAGGTTCCGATTCCCCGGGCTACAACTGCAGCGTGAGAAGTCATGCCGCCCCTGGAGGTCAGAATACCTTCAGCTGCATACATTCCCTCGATGTCTTCCGGTGAGGTTTCCTCCCGAACCAGTATAACCTTGCTTCCCTGCTCTGCAGCAGCCTTGGCAGCTTCAGCTGTAAAGTATACCGCGCCGGCAGCAGCACCAGGAGATGCCGGCAGGCCTTTTGCCACAGGCTTGGCCGCTTTCAGCGCATCAGGCTGGAAGGTGGGATGCAGCAAGGCATCCAGCTGTTTGGGATCTACCTTTAGAATCGCTTCTTCCTTGGTGAGAAGGCCTTCATCCACCAAATCAACCGCAATTTTGACAGCAGCTGCGGCAGTCCTTTTTCCATTTCGGGTCTGCAGCATATAGAGCTTGCCCTTTTCTATGGTAAACTCCATATCCTGCATATCACGGTAATGCTTTTCCAGCTTTTCTGCTATCTCAACAAACTGCTGATATACTTCCGGATTGGTTTCCTGCAAATGTGAAATATGGTTGGGGGTGCGTATGCCGGCAACAACATCCTCCCCCTGGGCATTCATCAGGTATTCACCATAAAGCTTGTTCTCACCGGTGGAAGGATCTCTGGTAAAGGCAACACCGGTACCAGAATCCTCGCCCATATTTCCAAATACCATTGCCTGCACATTTACGGCTGTGCCCCAGCTGCCTGGTATGTCATTCATCCTTCTGTAAACGACAGCACGGGGATTGTTCCAGGAACGGAAAACAGCCTTTATGGATTCGAGGAGCTGTGTTTTGGGATCCTGAGGGAAGTCTTCTCCCTTTTCCTTTCTGTATAACTCCTTGTATCTCCGTACAATTTCCTTTAGATTTTCAGCAGTCAGGTCAGTATCCGCTTCTACATTGCTCTCTTTCTTTACGGCATTGAATAAGGCGTCAAACTTAGCCTTTTCCACTTCCATTACCACATCGGAGAACATCTGGATGAACCTGCGGTAGCTGTCATAGGCAAACCGTTCATTGCCGGTAAGACGGGCCATTCCCTGTACTGCAACGTCGTTCAGTCCAAGATTCAGAATTGTATCCATCATGCCCGGCATGGAAGCACGTGCACCGGAACGAACTGATACCAGGAAAGGATTTTCCATGTCGCCGAACTTTTTACCTGCAACTTTCTCAAGTTCAGCCATGGCGTTGTGAATCTGATCTACAATTTCATCGGCGATAACCTCACCGTCATCATAATAGCGGGTGCAAGCCTCAGTTGTAACGGTAAATCCCGGTGGCACGGGAAGGCCCAGGTTTGTCATTTCTGACAGATTGGCACCCTTTCCGCCTAAAAGGTTACGCATATCTGCATTACCCTCGCTAAAAAGGTATACATATTTCTTTGCCATAAGTTTTCCTCCTTGTTTTTACTATGTTTTCTGTTGTAATATGCAGACTAAAAAGATATACTCTTTCAGTAGCTTTTCCAATGACAAGATCATTATGAAATATTTGTTATTTTGTCAGTCCACCCTATATAATATAGAATTTTCAAATACAGGTCAAGGTATCATATCAAGAAACATACGGGATTTGATTTGGAGATCCAATTTCTGCTTAATATACCGGGACAGCAACCTGTTCAGCTCCTGCCTGGCCCCTGGAGTTATAGGGGTTCTCTGAGCCTGTTCCGTTGAGGAATTCAGTATCGTATGTATTGTTTCGGCTGCATCGGAGCTGACGGGAATTTCGCCGTTGAACCGGCCATTCGCAAGAAAGGGCTTATAGCCAATTTGCTCAAGCAGTTTCAGTTCATAGATCAGGGCCAGCTCCAGCGGATGCCGATCGCTGTAGGAAATATAGGACAGGCTGTGCAGAATTAACTTAAAAAGACGGGCATTGTTCTCACCCGTTGTTGCAACAGCCTCTGTCAGGTTTGCTATATAGGTTGCACAGGACAGCTTGTCCATATCGTTACGTATGTCAAAGTAGGAATTCTTAACCTCTGCCTGATTCAGGATAAAGATGTCTCTGTATGGCTGCAGGATAAGCTCACCATAGCAGAACAACTGACAAAAAGCCAGAAACCTGCTTTTCTGCCTTCTGCAGCCTCTGGCCAGTACCAGTATTTTTCCAAGATCAGGGGTCAGTATTGTCAGGAGACGATCTGCCTCGCCGCGGTTTCTGTACCTCAGCACAACCCCCTGTAGGCGCACCAAACTCATTTTGTTACCTTCTTTTCAAGTTCATCTCTCTGTTTGCAAACATTGATTTATCAGATAAGCGGACTGCCGGTTAAGCATGATGCCTCTCTTCGCTATGACTATAGCTCCTTATCAAGTGACGGCGAATCCTGGAGTCCCTCCTTTGAGAGTTCACCGGAAGCAAGCCTGACGTCATTCTCCCGTTTTACATTTTCCATCTCTTTATATAAAACATAGGTGTTTATCTGGCCTGTTTTACTGAACATATTCCACAATAACTGCAACAATTAAAATGCCTCCTCTAATGTGGATTTTGCGTTCTTTTTATAGCCTGCCCGGGCTTAAATGGGCTATTCCATGTAAAATCATCCGGTTTGGCAGCTGCTTTCCAGTTAGTACTCGCGAATGTCATAGCCCAGACTTCTCATGGTAATGGGGTTGTTTCTCCAGTCATTCCGTACTTTTACAAAAAGCTCCAAATATACCTGAATGCCCAGGAAACGTTCCATATCCGCCCTTGCCAGGCTTCCAATGGATTTCAGCATTCGTCCGCCCTTCCCGATAATTATACCCTTGTGGGATGCTTTCTCACAAATAATTGATGCAGACACCTCGGTCAGATTTTTGTCTGTCCGATCCCGGATTTCCTCTATGTCCACTCCAATGCCATGGGGAACCTCTTCCTTTAAAAGCTGCAGTGCTTTTTCCCGGACGATTTCAGCTAAAATTACCCTTTCCGGCTGATCGGTTATCATATCATCAGGATAGTATTTCGGGCCTTCCGGCATATAACTCGCAAGCCTGCTTTCCAATGCCTGGATATTGGTGCCGGTAAGTGCCGATATCTCAAATACATCATCAAATTTAGACGCAGCCTCAAGCTCCTGAATCTGCAGGCGGGCTTTTTCCTTATCGGCTATGTCCATCTTGTTGGCAGCCAGAATGACCGGAGATGACACTTCCCTTAGCATTTCGGCAATCATTCTGTCACCGTGCCCGATGCCGTCTGCAGCATCCACTACAAACAGAATAGCTTCCATTTCCTCCAAGGAATTACGGGCTGCTTTCACCATGTATTCGCCTAATTTATTCTTTGGCTTATGGATACCGGGGGTATCCACAAAAACAATCTGATACTCTTCCCTGGTCAGTACGCTTTGAATCCGATTGCGGGTGGTCTGGGGTTTATCGGATACAATGGCTATTTTCTCTCCGATTAAGGTATTCATCAGAGTGGACTTACCAACATTGGGCCTTCCTATTATGGCTGTAAAACCCGAACGAAACTTCGGCAAAATATCACATCCTCATCAAAATTCTGTAAATGCATGAGGCAGCAGTTCTTTGAGCTTATGCACCCTGTAGCTGCCCTTCCTGTCTCCCACTACAATTTCCGGTATTTTAAACTCTGCAATAACCTGTCTGCAGATACCGCAGGGGTAGATAAGGTCATCCATATCCGACACAACAGCAATAGCGGAAAAATCCCGTTTTCCATCAGAGACTGCTTTGAATACAGCGGTCCGTTCTGCACAGTTTGTTGCACCATAGCTGACATTCTCCACATTGACCCCTGTATAAACACTGCCATCACTGCATAAAAGAGCAGCCCCCACATGCAGTCCGGAATAGGGTACATAGGCGAACTTCCTTGCTTTTCCCGCCAAATCTACCAACTGTTTGTAATCCATTTGAGTTCTTTTGTCATTCATGCTGCTTCACTTCCCGGCAGTCAAAAACCAATTTCAATATTAAAAAGAGAATCTCGTATTGTATATTGTATCATACCATGCAATTAATGATAAGAAAAAACTGACAATGTACTGCAGCATAATTGTCAGTTTTTTGAAGTGCTGTCCTGAAATTACTGAAATTTACTCAGTCAGTACGCTCCTGTGGGAAAAAATGAGCCTCTACTGCTGCGCAAATATAATGATAGACTGGAAGATGTAGTTCCTGTACCTTGTAGGTTTCTTCTTCGGGAACCCTGATGCAGCAATCAACCAGAGATAAAAGCTTCCCGCCATGGCTTCCTGTCATGCCGATTGTTGAAAGACCACGGTTCTTCGCCGTCATGGCAGCATTTATTATGTTGACTGAATTTCCGGATGTGGTTAAGCAAACGAGCAGATCTCCCGGAGTGCCCAGTGCCATAACCAATTGAGCATAAACAGCTGATGCGTCCACGTCATTGCTGAAAGCCGATATGAGCGCATTGAAAGCAGGCAGCGGGATGGCGGGCAGCCCATATTGCAGTTTGCAGGCCAGATCATATCCACCTTCTATGGTAGAGAAACGATTCAGATCATCCTGTGTCAGGGGGCGCTTGTTGAGAAAACCCTTCAGCAGTTCACCTGAAATATGATCGCAGTCGGCGGCGCTTCCACCGTTTCCGCAGAGCAATACCTTTCCGCCCTTTTCCAGCGTATTGATAACCATATTGCGGGCATTTATAATCTCGGACTTAGTGCTGCCAAGTTCCGGGTAACGTTCCATAAGTTCTTTAAGCATATCTTCCATTTATTTGTTCCTCCTGCAGATGTCATATTTGGCAGCTTTTTCTTCTTACTCGTACAATTCATAGCTGCCTGAGTCTATAAAGTGCTGTATGGCCAGCATGGCTCCTCCGACTAAAGAAGCATGCTTCAGATTGGACAAAAACAAATCAGTCTTATGAATATCCTTGGTGACTGTACGGCCGTACAGATATTCCTTAACCGGCTCAAGTATATGATCACCGGCACCGGCTATGTCACTGCCTATGAAAACTGCTTCCGGTTCCAGAACATTGATCAGGGTAACAAGGATATTGCCCAGATAAACTGCTACTTTACGTATAAGATTAAGACAAACCGGATCCTCTATCTCAAGGCCGTGCAGGATATCATTCCAGTTCAGCAGCCGCCGGCTTCGTATCTCTGTCAAATAAGAAGAGGGTATTCCCAGTTCTGCATAATTGTTTACCTGACGCATAATCTGCGGTATTGTGGCATACACCTCAACACAGCCGTTATTCCCACATTCGCACTTGGGCCCCTCCATGTTGATGGAAATATGCCCGATTTCGCTTCCGAATCCCCCTTTTCCCCTGTAAAGCCGATCGTCTATAATGATACCGGCACCAATGCCTTCGTCCACTACTGTATAGATAAAGTTATGATATTCCCTGCCTCTGCCATAATTCTTCTCTGCCATTGCATAGGCATTAGCATTGTTGTCCAGGAATACAGGCAGCCTGAATTCATCCTCCAGAATCTGTTTGATGGGAATATTCAGCCAGCCCCAGAAATTGGGAGGTGAAAGTATGACCCCAGTGTATATATCCAGCGGACCGGGAGCAACCACCCCGATTCCGGCAATTCTCTTAGCTCTTGATTGAGACAGCAGGCTATTTATGGTCTCCTTCAAACGTTTCAAAATATGATCCAGGGTGTCGTTTTCTACAAACCAGTATTGTTCCTGAGTAACAATACGGCCTGTAAAATCCACAACGGCCGCCGTAAACTTCTTTCTGGTCAAGTCTACCGCAATTGCATGACAGCCTGAGGCATTGAGTTCCAGAATAATAGGCCTCCTTCCGCTGTCAGTTACGGATACTCCTGTTTCTGCAATGAGTTCCATACCCAGCAGCTCATTTATAATCGGTGTAATGCCTCCCCTGCTGAGGCCCGTCCGTTTGGACAGCTCAGCACGGGAAATGCCGCCTTCCTCCTTAATCATGTTAAGTATCAGAGCCCGGTTTCTTTGCTTCATAATATTGGAGTTGTTGCCTAAAAATCTTTGCATTCAAGACACCTATATTCTTTCATATTCTGCTTGATGACTACTAATTTAATTCTAACTGATTTGCTTTTTTTGCAAGGGATTAAAACAATAGATTCAGGACTTCCTCACTGCCGGAAAAGTCCTGGATAATCATATGAGCGCCTGCCTTAATCAACCGATTTCTTTTAACCGGATCTAAGCCCCGTCTCCTGATTTCGTCCGCTGCCACTCCCAGAGTAACAGCACCTACCTCAAGGCCCAGAGCGATTTCCACCTTTCCGTCTCCTATAACCAGCAGTTCTTTTCCCGACAGCCCCTTGGTTTCCATAAGCAGTCTGATAACTGCTTCTTTGGAACAATCAGCCCTTCGTTCAGGAGCCCCCTGAATCTGAGTGAAGTATTTACTGAGACCCAAGGCTGCTGCCTCACGGACAACATCCTGATGATCTGTCCCGCTGGCTATATACAAGTCCAAACCTTTGCTGCAGAGGCATTCAATGAATGCCTCTGCTCCCGCTATCATAAAATCCTCGGGTGCTTTAATCCCCTGCTCCAACTTTTCAACCCTGACTTTTACCATCTCAAGCAGTCTTCTGTTGTACTCATCCTTGTACCACCAGGCATCGTGCACCCGGGGATTCAAACCGCGTCTCCTTACTTCCTTTTCCAGCCACTGCATCTGAAATATGGTTTGAATGCCGGTGGATTCATCTATATATTCCCTGACCTCATCCACCAGCTTTTGATTCGGCACTTCTTCCCCTGCAATCATTTCTACCATGAGGGGCTCCATGATCTCTTCCCACCCCTGACGCAGAGTGGATATTGTTCCGTCAAAATCAAAAATGACAGCCTTAACAGCAGACCTCTTATCTGAAATATCTTTTAGTATCTCAACTGCCGGCAGGGTCCTGCCTGTTTCTTGCCTGTCATTTATACTATTATTGTCAGCCATTATTTTTTCTCCATTCGACTTACTATTTTGTGATACAGGCTGGGTATCGTATCCTTATGATTTCCCTGTATGTAAAATCCCTTCCCTCCTAAGCTGGTAGGCCTGTTAATAACATTCTTGCGCGGGCGGTAGTAATAATGAAAATGATCGTCGGAGACATTGGTCCGGTAATCGCCCAGGGGTATAATGTCAAAATTGGCGGTTGTAATCTTTTCGATGGTATGGCCCTGGTTCCGTCCTATGGATAATGCCTTGAGAAAAACTTCAGCACCGGTCACAGCGGAACCGACATTCAGAAACACACCGCCTTCCAGCTCTGATATGGTGCCGCAAAAAATAGCAAAATCCGTCCCGCTGGTTGCTCCCAGGGCAGCAAAGTTAACCGACGGATGCTGATGAATAATATCCGTTCCAATGGTGATATGATAGGTAACAGGTACACCTCTTTTGCAGGCTCTGTAAAAAATGCAGTCCTGAGCGTAAGGGAAGCGGTTCAGGTTCCTGCTTACGTAACGCGCTAGACTTTCACCCTGCCCCAGAGCCAGAGCATAACCCTGCTGAATCGCCTCGTTCATCCAGGCACCAGTTTCCTCCCACATTCCGAAGGAACCGTCCTCGATTGCAGCGGGAACATACTCGGAAGTCCCGCCCAGGTAGGCCAGCTCAAAGTCGTGAATGCTGCCTGCACCATTGCTGGCTATATGAGTCAGGATTCCTTTTTCAACAAGCTCAATCACATAACGGGATAAACCGCATTTTATAACATGCGCACCCATAAAGAATACAACCGGCCTATTAGCTTTCCTGGCTTCAATAATTCGCTCCACCAGCTCATCCATTTCCGGACCGGGCCAATCCCTTGCATCATCCACTCCCGGCCTTGCCATGTTTTCTATGGTTACCAGATTGTGTCTCTCCCTGACTGAGTAAGTACGGGTAAGTGTCAAATCCAAACGTTTCATTTAACTATCATCCTTTGCCAGACAGCAATTTATTTGATGCCTCAATTATTTCATCCGGGGATGCGGTTCCGGTCATTCCTATTTTTTGAATCACTACTGAAGAAGCCAGATTGGCAAAGGCAATGCAGGCAGGACCGGAAAATCCTGCTCCGTATGCACATGAAAATGCTGCCAGGAATGTATCGCCGGCTCCTACAATATCAATGGGAGGTTCAACCGGAATGCTTTCCGCCCGGTGCAGCTTCTCCCCTGAATACCACAAAGAGCCTCCGCTGCCCATTGTTATGACAACAGGAGCACTGTTTCGTTCATACAGTCTGACTGCCGCTTCTGCCAGATCCTCAAAATTCATGTCGGCAGAAACTTCTCCCTGGTTCACAGCCATACGGGCTTCCAATTCATTGGGTTTGATAATTACATTCCGAAACAAGCCAATTCTGGTCCGACTGTCCGCCACAACTATTCTGCCCTGACCGGCCAGTTCCGCCAATGCTGTACGTACCCGTTCCCCGATTACGCCGTAATTGAACTGATCACAAACGATCAGCACATCCACCTCTTTGGACAAGGCGGTAAGGTTGTCAATAAGTTCAGTCTCCCTGTCAAGACTCAGAGCTGTACGGTTTTCAAAATCTATTCTGGGATCCTCGTATTTTACATCTGAATATCCTTGTCTTACAGGTTTGCAATAAGCCGGAGTAATCCAGTTGTCGTCCGTCAGCATAAACCTGGTATCAATACCCAGTTCAGCAAGGACTGACAGCAGGCTTTCACCCCGCCAATCCTTCCCGATACAGGAAAGAATATAGGTGCTGCCGGCCTGCAGGCTTCTGACGTTTGCAGCAACATTGCCTCCTGCGCCGGGATAGATCCGCTCCCTGACCACCGGCAGGGGAAAGTGAGGTGTTTCCCTGGACAGCACACTTAAGCGCATATCTGCATCCCAGTATATGTCCAGACAGCCATCCCCTATAATGCCTATGCGGGTGGTTTTTATTTTTTCCAGAATATCCAGTACCAGTTCCCTGTTTATGACGGATTTAATTATGTCAGTATGCTGCATAGAGCCCTCCATATTGAATTAAACATAGTAAGTGTCCTCCGGGCTTGAGTATAGAGGATAACCATAGTGCAGTCCATATACGAATTTTAGAAAATTTGTAAAAAACAAAGATCTTGCTGAATCTGCATCAGGATCTGCAGATTCTGAAAGTTTTTATCTCGTAGGGCCTGATAAAAAACTCAAAGGAACTGGCATTACGGCTTATAAGCTGCTCGTCCTCTTCCATTAGATTGCACTCAAACACTTCTTCGGCCTGTGTTGCCAGGCTTATGCCGGTTTTACCCCTGACACCTTCAGATTCATACACCCGCATGATAATGCCTCTTCCGTCCTCTGCACATTTAATTGTATCGATTATAACATTATCTCGGGAAATTCTGGCATAAGAACCACCCTCAGCTATGCTTCGGCCTACAGCCGCCTTAAGCGGAACATTCAGCTCATAACCGGCCTGTACCGTTCTGCCCTGCCGGAAATCCCCTGCATGAGGCAATAGGGAATAGCACATTTCATGAATGCCCTTGTCTGCATCCGGATCCGGATCCACGGGAGAGCGCAGCAGCGTGATACGCATACAGTTATCCTTGATATCGTACCCATACTTGCAGTCGTTCAATAGGCTGACACCATAACCACCTTCTGACAGGTCCGCCCATTTGTGCCCGCACACCTCGAACTTTGCCTTGTCATAGGAAGTGTTCCAATGAGTGGGACGCTCAATGGAACCGAATTGTATTTCGTAAACGGCCTTGCTGGACAATACATTGACATGAAACCCTGCCTTCAGCATCTTTTCTGTTTCTTTCCAGTCCACCCTTGTGCAGAAATCAATCCTGGGTACGGAACGGTAAATGGTAATATCCTGTACGATGGTAGAAAGGTTGAATTTCTTCGTTACCCGGACCACACCCTTTATGGCCGATTGTTCCATTACCTCGACCGTTCCCTCTATAAGATCCCAGCATTTGTTCTGATATTCAAGGTCTATATTCCAGGCTGTTTCGCAGTAAGGTTTGTCTTCAAATATCTGCAGCAGATTGGATTTTTTCCCCTGTTCCAATACCTCGCATTTATTACGCTTATCATATATGCCGGTCAGGTTCCCGTTTTCATCCAGCCTGATCTTATAAAAATCATTTTCCATTTTGTCTCTATCGACAATAATGTTAGTTTCAGCAGACACAGGTTTTGCTTCTATGCGATAGGAAGCTGCACCCAAGGCAGGAGCCCAGGCCTCAAATTCCACTTCCCCGTCCCGGCTTACAGCAGCTACTGGATCTCCCTGATCATTTATAACTGCCGCCTGGGTACAGCCCTCCGGCAGGGGTACCCTGACATAACCGGTCCTGTCCCAAGAAAGGCTGTTAAATACGATTACCCTGTCCGCTTCAGCCGGTTTGGTCAGATGCTTAACAGCAGTTTCTTCAACCTTTTTGATAATGTCAAAAACACGCTTGTAGTCCTTCTCACAGTCTACATAGACATCCTTTATGGATGAGCCCGGTATAATATCATGGAACTGGTTTGTCAGAATAAGCTTATAGGCTTCCAGAATATCCTCATAAGGGTAATCAGCACCGTACATGTCCCTGGCGGCAGCCGCCAGCATTTCCGCCTGCCTCATGCTCAGTTCTGCCTTTCTGTTGTTCTTTTTCGTACCGGCCTGGGATGTGTATGTGCCCCTGTGGAACTCATAGTACATCTCATTATTCCAAACAGGAAGCTGATCTTTTAATGTGTTTACAGCATCGAAGAAGGAAACAGCAGTGTTCATCTCCGTTCTCTGAAGCCCCGGAAAGGACTTCAGCCTGCGGCCTGTTTCAAGCATCTGGTAGTTTGGACCCCCGCCGCCGTCTCCGAACCCGAAAGTCATCAACAGATCGTCAGTCAGATGCTTCTGATCAAAGCGATTATAGATTGTCTCAACGGTTTCCGGATTGTACCAGCCATTGTAATTCAGGCGTTGTACATAGGATAAGATCTGGGTTCCGTCGATCCCCTGCCACATAAACAATGAGTAAGGGAAGTTATTGGTATCATTGTTTATAAGCTTGGAGGTGAAAAAATAATCCATGCCGGAACGCTTGATAATCTGAGGCAGAGCCCAGCTGTATCCAAATACATCAGGCATCCAGAATACCCGGGAAGTCTTTCCGAACTCTTCCTGGAAAAATGCTCTTCCGTATAGCAACTGGCGGACCAGGCTTTCGCCGGACGGAACATTTGTATCCATCTCCACCCATGTATTGCCGACCAACTCAAACTGACCCGTTTTCACCTTCTCTTTAATTCTTTTATAGAGCTCAGGGTAGTGCTCCTTTGTATATTCAAACAACTGAGGTTGACTGAAGGCAAAAATGAAGTCCTCATATCTGTCCATCAGATCCAATACATTGGCCATTGTCTTTCCGCATTTACGAACCGTTTCCTTAATCGGCCAGAGCCAGGCAGTGTCTATATGAGCCTGACCTACAAATTTGATCAAAGCATGAGGATTGTGGGGTATTTGGGCCAGTTTTTTTCTCAGGATTTCTGCCGCAGCAGGAATGGATTCTACCAAAGCTTCCCTTCCCATATCCGCATCCACTCTGGTAAGAGAGTGCAGTACAGCGTCCAGAATCCTCTGATATATATAGGTATCCTTCGTAAAACTTTCAAGAATTCTTGTAATTTCAAAAGGAAGCCTGACATTGGCGGCAGTCAGCTTATCGATAGGGCTCTTCAAAGCCATCATGGCGTCATATGCAGTTTTTACATCGAAATAATATTGCTCTATCTCGTTATCCACTACAGCAAGCAAGGCTCGTCGGAATTGATAGTCTATGGAAGTGCGGCCTTCACGTCGAAATCTTGCAAACTCCATATAATTCATACCGGCTTCCACTTCAATATCAAAGCTTTCTCCTGCTGATGGAAAGCGGGGAAGCACAACCCGGGTTCTGGTTGCTTCGTTTTCGTCCAGATAGGAAGTCAGGGCTGATATGATTACGCCATTGATTCGGACCAGGGCTTCACCTCCGAATTCCAGTTCCAGCACAACATTTTTGCCAGCAAAAGCTTCCGGTATTTCTACTGTGGTTCTAAACCAGCGGGTTGTGCCGTCCCTGCAGGTCCATCGATCACCCAAAGAGATTTCCTCCCATGGTCCTAAGCTTGTATATTTACCGGGTGACGCATAAAAGCCCTGCCTTGTCTGCCATTTGGAAAGTACATGTACATCATCGTAAATGGCATTCTCTACGGCCTTCAGTTTGCGCTCCAATACTCTTTCCGATGTAAATTCCATATTGTTCCCCTTTCCAGAGCACATAACAAATACTTTGATTTTGTTATTAACTCTAATTATATACATAATTTTGTATATTTCAACATTTTTTTAGGTAGTTCGTCAATTTTCTACCATTCATTTGACATTTATTGCTGAAAATAGGAAGGTGAGACTCCTTCAATCTGCTTGAATACCTTGCTGAAGTAAAATATGTCATGATATCCGCACATCTGGGCAACTTCGGTAACGGTATAATCTCCCGAAGCCAGGAGATTCTTGGCCTGATTGATTCGAACATGATTGATATACTGCTTGATCGAATATCCAGTCCTTTTCTTAAAGTAAGAGCCGGTGTATACGGGATTCAGATTTAGAATTTCAGCCACATCTTCCAATTGTATGTTGTTACGGTAGTGCTTGTGTACATATTCCTTTATAATTTCGATACGGTTGCTCTGTTTGCATGTGTTTTGTGCACGGTATGTACGGAAAAGAAGTTCGTGAAAGATTTGCAGCGCAATGGCTCTGGACATCAAACGGTAACCTCTTGCTTTAAATTCCCATGTCCTCTCCATTTCTTTGTATAAATCATTCAGTACAATATCAGATTCTGCATTAAATACGGTTGGCAGGGGTAATTCACTGCCGCTTCCTGATTTGTAGGAATACTCAAATTCCATCAAATAGCAGGCGAGCTCTTTCTTTCTGTCTCCATGGGCTGAATAGGCTGTGCAGTCGGGAACAAATACAAAATCGCCCTTGCTTGCAAGATAGGGCTTTCCTTCAACATAGCAGGCAGCCCTTCCTTCAAGAATATAGGTCAGCATGCAGGTTTTGCCGGCGGTCCTGTCCAGAGACCAGTCAGGCGGCAAAGTTTTCTTTTCAAAGTTTAACACCCTGATGTCAAGATCTTCGCAGTATTGATTGTCATTCAGAACTGAAAGGCTGTTATTATCCATAGTATCCCCCTTTTCCCGGAATACATTTGACAAGTAACAGATATGACTTTGTTAGATGTTCTTATTATATATGCAATTCTACTAATAGTCAATAAATTTTTCTAAGAATTTTTGATAGCATTTTCACAATTTGAAGGTAATTATGGAATGATTAAGATTGGGAAGCTAAACAGAAAAAAGACTCCTGTAGAAGGAGTCCTTTCAGATGCAGCTTGCATATTTCTATGCAGGAATATGACGCTCTTGTTCTTTTTAACCCTTTATCGAGCCTATCATTACGCCTTTTACAAAATACTTTTGAATGAAAGGATAGACCATCAGAATAGGTACTGTGGAAACTATAATTGTCGCATATTTTACCGTAAGTCCAATGTTGGTATCCACAAAAGCCATATCCTGCTGAGACATGGCATTGGACAGAAGGACCTGACGCAATATGAGCTGAAGGGGATACTTGGTGTCTGAACGAATGTATATCAGCGCGCGGAAATATGAATTCCATATCTCAACGGCATAGTACAGTCCTATAACCATTATGCTCGGCAGGGATAAGGGAAGAACTATCATAGTCATAATTTTAAATGGAGTAGCCCCGTCTATGGTGGCAGCTTCCTCTATGCTGTCCGGTATGCCCCGGAAGGCTGTTCTCAGGATAATCATATTATAAGTGTTAATGGCATATGGCACAAACTGTGACCACATGGTATCCACCATATTCAGACTATCAACAACTATATAAGTTGGTATCAATCCTCCGCCAAAAAACATAGTGAAAACAATAACTTTCATTACAGCTCCTGCACCTTTAATCCCCTTGACGGACAGTGCATATGCAGCAAGTGTGGTCATAAACATATTGGTTGCCACACCGAAGGTCAGATATACCAGGGTATTATAATAAGACCGCAAAAACAGCCTGTGAACAAATACTTCCTTGTAGGCATACAAGCTAAATCCTCTTAACCACAGCATCATGCCGCCGGCTCTTACCACCTCCAGGGGTTCACTGAAGGATGCCACCAGAATGTACCAGAAGGGATACAAGGTCGTTACGCAAACAAACAGCATAACAAGGACAATTATTATTCTTATCAATACTTCACCGGACGATCTGTAATATCTGCTCATTGTCTTACCCCCCGTCACCATAGGCTGGTTTCGCTGTATCTTCTGGCTAAGAAATTAGCTAAAGTCAGTAAAATCAGATTTATCACCGAGTTGAAAAGATCAACAGCGGTACTGAATGAATAATCTGCCCTGGAATCTATGCCAAAACCTCTGCGATATACAAAGCTTGAAATTATATCAGAGACCTCATATGTGTTGGGATTATAAAGCAGCAAAGTTTTCTCCGACCCTACGCTGAGAATGGAACCAACGCGCAAAATCAGCAAAACTATAATGGTAGGCATTATCCCGGGGATGGTGACATTTAGCATCTTGCGTATCGTGCCACAGCCGTCGATTTCAGCCGCATCGTACAATTCAACATCGATTCCTGATAATGCAGCAAGATATATTATTGCATTCCAGCCCATATCCTTCCAGATGTCCAGCAAAATATAAATTGTCCTGTAAGCAGAAGAATCATTCAGCCAAACTTTCTGCTCCATACCAAACAAAGAGTTAAGTAAAGTGCTGATAGTGCCATTTTTGTTAAGAAAGTCATGTGCTATGCCTGCCACAACCACAATGGATATGAAGTGCGGCAGGTAGCTGATTGTTTGTACCGACCTTTTGAAAGCTTCATTTCGCAGTTCATTCAGCATCAAGGCAAAAATAATAGGTGCGGGAAATGCGAAGATCAAGTTTAAGAAACTTATGATCAAAGTATTTCGAAAGGTTCTCATGAAAAACATACTGCCAAAGAATTTTTCAAAATTCCTAATACCAATCCACTTACTTCCCCATATTCCCAAAGTCGGAGTGTACTTCTTGAAAGCAATAATTACTCCGTACATAGGAATGTATTTGAAAATTACATAGTAGGACATAACAAGAATAAAAATTCCGTAAATAAACCAGTATTGCTTAAGATAACTGCCCCGGCTGAACCCGCTTCCGGTTCTTGTCTGTATGTTCTTTTTCGTCTGCTTAGAGAGAGCCATAAAAAACGCATCCTTCCATATCAGGAGAAATATGCTTTCTGCCTGCTGTTAATCATGCAGCAGGCAGAAAGCCTTACAACACACCGCAATCAGCTGTTTGCATTACCTGAGGTTTGGATCCATAAGTTCTACTCCCTTTTCAGTAACCAAAGGAATCTTATCCCAGTAGTCTATTTCCGCCCTCTTCAAGGTATACTTGTAGGGCACACCGCCTCTTTCCTGCCATGCCTTAACAGATTTCCGCAGCAGTTCGAGAGCTCGTTCTGCATTCAGTTCATTTATGCAGGTATTGAGGAATTCATCATACTTCTCGTCAATATCCCATTCACCGGTTGTAAACTTAGCAACGCTTTCAAGAATATAGGTATGCAGGTCTGCCATGATATCAGCATATTCATCAGCATCATCCGGATCCATCATTGCCGGAGGTATGGGCGTATTTGTTTCAATAGTAAAGGTATCCGTCCAGGTATGGATATTGGCCTGACGGGCGGCAGGACTGGTAAGTGAGAGTTGTGCCCATACACGCATATCGTTGTATGTAAGCATTCCCGGAATGCCGATGTACTTGGCCTGTGCGTCCCCTACCGTCAATCCGTCGGGGTTATTTACAATCAGCTCTGTATATTTGGGCAGGGTGCCATCCATAACATAGGTTATACCCTCTACACCAAAGGTATTAAGCATATGACCTTCTTCAGTGTAGAAGTAATTTATCAGTTCTCCGCATTTGTCCGGACGCTCGGCGTTTGTAGAGATAACGGTAATTGTGTCTTTCATGCCCTTTGTCATGTCGGTCCGGTCAAAGTAGCGCTTTCCGTCTTCCATGGCGGGATTGTCAATAGGCCACATGAGGAAGGTTTCATGGTCTTTCATCATGCCGTTCCACTTATCCAGGTTCCCAAGTCCGGTAAGGGCTGCACCGATCCTGTCCTCCACAATCCAGGTATCACGCATCTGGAAATCAAAGTTGTAGTAATTTTCATTGATCAGTTTTTCCTGTGCAAACAGGGCAATCAGTCTCAATCGTTTCTTATATGCCTCAACCTCGGCCGGGCCGAATACTACTTCTCCTGCAGGACCGCCGACCATGGAGAAGGTCTCCTGAATGCCGGTCAGGTTGCCTATAACCTGCAGTGAGCCTTCATTTCCACAGAAGGGGACTTCATCCTTTTCACCGTTTCCATTGGGATCATTGTCCCGGAAAGTCCTGAGAGCATTGATGAAATCATCCAAAGATTGGGGCAGAGGCAAATCAAATTTATCAAGCCAGTCCTTACGTATCATGAGACCGCCTGACATACCGATTTCCTGTTCAAACAAGGGCTCTCCGAAGTACATGATATTGCCTGCATCATTCATAACATTTTTAAGCATAACAGGATTTTCATTGATAATCCGCATATAATCCGGGATGTTGGCTTCGATGCTCTTCAAATCGATTATCTGCCCGTCTGCAAACATCTGATCCGGCCGAACAAGGAAGGTGTCATAAGATCCCGGCAGCAGCATGATGTCCGTCATGGAGTTTGTAGCCAGCAAGATTCCTACCTGGTCACGAACCTCTTCAGATGGAACTGTTGTGAAATTGAGTTTTACATTGAACTTCTCTTCCAACAGCCCTACGTCATTTTCTACGGGTACAACATCACGACGATCGTCCAGGGTATACCGGCCGGCAGGTGCCCAGATGGTTATTTCCACAGGTTCTTCATCATCTTCAGGATCAGGTTCCTGCTCAGATGGTGAAGCAGTCGGTTTTTCACCATTCTGATCAGGGTCCGCCGGCGGCGTTGTCTGTTTTGCGCAGCCTATGAGCGCTGATGTCAGTACAGCAAGAATCAACAGAAGCAGAGAAGCTTTTTTCAGAATACTCTGTGTACTCACAATACTTCCTCCCTTATATTGTTATGCAGACAAATGTCCTTGGTTTAAATCATATATTTATACTTACATTGCATCCATGTAAAAACTAAAGAATATTTGCAAATTTTAAATAAGCTTTATTGAAACAGGTTCCATGACAACGATTAAGTCCGTATAATTGTGTAAAAGGATAGTGAGCCACAGACTCATTTCCTCGGTTATAATATAGGTGTGAACAAATACAAAACCGAGGAGGAAAGAACCCATGGCTCAGTTCAATATTACACTA
>DUOA01000075.1 GCA_012839095.1 Clostridiales bacterium | reverse complement strand
TGACCCCCTGCTTAAATATGCATCCGGGAAAGCCAGAAAGACAGCTCATCAGCAGTTCGGGAACAAAATTTATATAAGAGGCCTTATCGAGGTTTCCAACTACTGCGTGAACGACTGCTACTACTGCGGAATCCGGAAATCCAACAGGGCTGCCCTTCGTTACCGGCTGAAAAAGGAAGATATTCTCAGCTGCTGCAGTGAAGGCTATAAGCTGGGTTTCAGGACCTTCGTGCTTCAGGGCGGGGAGGACCCATACTACAACGACAGTATCCTGACAGACATTATCTCAGAGATCAAAAGGCAGTATCCGGACTGTGCAGTCACCCTGTCCCTGGGTGAAAGAAGCAGGGAGTCCTATAAGCGGCTTTATGACGCAGGGGCCGACCGTTATCTTCTGCGCCATGAAACAGCCGATGAGGAGCATTACGGCAGACTGCATCCCCCTGCTCAGACCCTGAAAAGCCGCATGGACTGCCTGCAGGCACTGAAAGAAATCGGCTATCAGACAGGCACCGGATTCATGGTGGGCTCGCCCTGGCAGACCAATCAGAACCTGGCGGAGGACCTTATCTATATAAAAGAGCTGTCTCCTGCCATGATCGGCATCGGGCCTTTTATCCCCCATCATGATACGTCCTTTGCCGACCGGCCTGCGGGCCCGCTGGAGAAAACAGTCTTTCTGATTTCCCTGCTCCGCCTGATGCTGCCGGATGCCCTGCTGCCTTCAACCACTGCCCTGGCAACCATCCATCCTGAAGGCAGGGAGAAGGGTATTCTGGCAGGTGCCAATGTGGTAATGCCCAACCTTTCGCCCCATCATGCCAGGGAGAAATACATGCTGTATGACAACAAGGCCAGCACCGGCAATGAAGCGGCTGAAAGCATTGAAAATCTGCGCAGGCAGCTGGCCGGCATAGGATATGAAATAGCTGTTGACCGCGGTGATTACCGGCCGGCAGCCTTACGATAGAAGGCAGGCTGAAAAAGCCAATGTATCGCCCGCTTAAGTGATACCGGCAAAGAGCCTGAAGTATGAAAGGGGTATTAATATGTATGATGTGAAGTCAAAAAAAGCGGAAGAATTTATAAGCCATGAAGAGATTCTGGATACACTTCAGTGGGCAAAGGATAATAAGAGCAATTATGAGCTTATAAGCAGCATAATTGATAAGGCAGAAACCATGAAGGGCTTGTCCCATCGGGAAGGGGCTCTTCTGCTTGAATGCGATATAGACGAACTCAATGAAAGAATCACAGAGCTGGCCAGGAAAATAAAAGAAAAATTGTACGGGAAGCGGATCGTCATGTTTGCCCCTCTCTATCTGTCCAATTACTGCGTTAACGGATGCGTCTACTGCCCATATCATTATCAGAATAAAAACATTGCCCGAAAGAAGCTGTCCCAGGAGGATATAAGAAGGGAAGTTATCGCCCTGCAGGATATGGGCCACAAGCGGCTGGCCCTGGAATCCGGTGAGCATCCCATTCACAGCCCCATTGAGTACATCCTTGAGAGCATTGAGACCATTTACTCCATAAAGCATAAAAACGGGGCAATCCGCCGGGTCAATGTCAACATAGCTGCAACTACGGTGGAAAACTACAGAAAACTGAAGGAAGCAGGCATCGGCACCTATATTCTCTTTCAGGAGACATATCATAAGGAAAATTATGAAATGCTGCATCCCAAAGGGCCTAAGAGTGATTATGCCTGGCATACCGAGGCCATGGACCGTGCCATGGAGGGCGGCATTGATGATGTAGGCCTGGGCGTACTCTTTGGCCTTAACTTGTACCGCTATGATTTCGTCGGCCTCCTTATGCATGCCGAGCACCTGGAAGCTGCCTACGGGGTGGGGCCTCATACCATCAGCGTACCCAGGATCCGGCCGGCAGACGACATCGATCCCGATGATTTTGCCAACGCCGTCTCCGATGAGATTTTTGAGAAGATTATAGCAGTACTGAGAATCGCTGTTCCCTATACCGGCATGATCATATCCACCCGGGAATCCAAGAAAACCCGTGAAAGGGCCCTGGAGCTGGGGGTAACTCAGTTAAGCGGCGGTTCCCGCACCAGTGTGGGAGGATATGCGGAGGAAGAGGAGGATGAGAGCAGAACCGACCAGTTTGACTTGGAAGACAGGCGCACCTTAGACGAGATTGTAAACTGGCTGATAAAACTGGGCTATATCCCCAGCTTCTGCACCGCCTGCTACCGGGAGGGCCGCACCGGCGACCGCTTTATGTCCCTTATAAAATCCGGACAGATAGCAAACTGCTGTCAGCCCAATGCCCTGCTGACCCTGGCTGAGTATCTGGAGGACTATGCTTCTCCTGACACCAGGCTTCATGGAGAAAAGCTTATCAGAAACGAGCTGGAGCATATTCCTCATGACAAGGTTCGGGACCTGACTGTGGGATACCTGCAGAAGATTGGATCAGGGGAAAGGGACTTCAGATTTTAGGAAGGAAGTGATTTCATGGCACTGCAAGCAACACCCCGGGCAAACAGGGTGCATATAGCCGTCTTTGGAGTAAGAAACAGCGGCAAGTCATCCCTTATAAATGCCCTTACCGGACAAAACATCTCCATCGTATCCGATGTAGCCGGCACAACAACAGATCCGGTTTACAAGTCCATGGAGATCCATGGTCTGGGCCCCTGTGTGCTTATTGATACCGCCGGCTTTGATGATGTGGGGGGAATAGGTGAGCTGCGCATACAGCAGACCCGTAATGTCATAGATAAAACGGATATTGCCCTCCTTGTTCTGGATCCCTTCTCTCCTGAAATTCAGCGGCTGCTGCCCCTGACTGAAAGCGATTTAAGAGAAAAAGACATACTTTCAGATGAGGAGAAAAACTGGCTGAAGCAGCTGAAAGCCAGGAAAATACCGGTTATCGGAGTGCTGAATAAAATGGATCTGCTGCCGGGGGAAGAAGCAGGAAAGAATGACCAAGGTGCTGATACAGGCGGCAGACTTGCACAATATATTGAGAAGGCCTGTAACATACCGGTTATACCTGTAAGCGCCGCTGCCGGGCAGGGAATTGATCTGCTGCGGGAACACCTCATCCGCTCACTGCCTGAGGACTTTGAAAGCGACAGTATTACCGGCAGTCTGGCCGGGGAAGGGGATCTGGTTCTGCTTGTTATGCCCCAGGACATACAGGCACCCAAGGGCAGGCTGATTCTGCCCCAGGTACAGGTAATAAGGGAGCTTTTGGATAAAAAGTGCATTGTGCAGTGTGTCACCACGGACAAGCTGAAAGAAGCGCTGGCAGCCCTAATTCATCCGCCTGCCCTGATTATCACCGATTCCCAGGTGTTCAGGACGGTTTACGATAAAAAACCAAAGGAAAGCAAACTCACTTCCTTTTCAGTTTTGATGGCGGGCTATAAGGGCGATTTGACATACTTTGTAGAAAGCTCATATGCCATAGAAGGGCTGACGGAAAACTCCCGGGTTCTGATTGCCGAGTCATGCACCCATGCACCCATGGAGGAGGACATAGGCAGGGTAAAGATTCCCGCCATGCTCAGAAAAAGAGCGGGACAGGGTCTTAAGACGGAAGTGGTAAGCGGAGCCGACTTCCCCGAGGATTTGTCAGGCTATGATCTCATCATCCACTGCGGGGCCTGCATGTTCAACAGGAAGCATGTACTGAGCCGGGTGGAAAAGGCCCGGGCAGCAGGTGTGCCCATGACAAATTACGGCGTAACCATAGCCTACCTGTCCGGCATACTGGACAAGATATCCCTGAACCAATAACCGATACCATTTTTACTATAATAGAAAAGCCTCTCCATGGGAGAGGCTTTGTTGCGCGAAAGAGATAAAGTGACATAATTAGTTATTCTGGGTGAGGTTGAAGATTATCCACTGGAAAATGACGTAATTTTTGTTCCGGTCGGACCGGTGGAGATGCACGGAGGGTTGCCTCTGGACTGTGAAACCGTGGTCAGCGAGGCTCTGGCCTTACTCCTGGCGAAGAAAACCAACAGCCTGATCCTGCCCAACATACCCTATATATATTCAGGTGCCACAGCTTCCGGCCGCGGCACAGTCCAGCTCTCTGTCAAAGGCAGCATTGCATTTTTGACTGAGATAGCCCACAGCCTTTTAAGGCAGGGCTTCAAACGCCAGGTGTATTTAAGTCTGCACGGGCCTGCTTATATGAGCGTGAGTCCAATGATTAGGGATTTCTTCGATGAAACCGGAGTTCCCATTCTATACCTGGACACCATCGTGCTGATGGGGAAATCCAGGCTTATAGGCTACGATCCTATTGCCATGATGCAGCAGTTTGACGCTATGATATTGGCCGGATATAAGCTCAGGAATCGTTTGGAGGATGTTCTTTTAACCACTGAATACAGTAATTATGTTCCCCAAAGCGTGGAGAGATTTAAAGAGTTATTTGACTCAGCTTTTCAGAGCGGTGCCGTGGGATATTACTTTGGCGAACACATAGATCACGCACCGACGAGGGATATTCCTACTCCGGAAGCCAGGGAAAAGATTGCTGAGGAAGGAATGGCTTACCTGAATGAACTGGTGGAGCTCTGTGATATAGAGAAGAAGCTGGAGCTAATGAGGGATCTTGAGGCGTTTACAAATTCCCTGAAGGAAAGGTATCCTTGGATACCGGCAAATAAACAGTAGCATTGGTCTGTAAGTTGTCAAAAAAGAAAATTATAATAGAAGGCCGTAAACTTGTATAAGGTTTATGGTCTTTTTTGTTGTGTCCTCAGCTTAGAGGCATTCTATTGGATG
>DUOA01000074.1 GCA_012839095.1 Clostridiales bacterium | reverse complement strand
TAACACAGCATGGAGGGAATGTCAATGAGGAAAATCCTTACATTTAGAAAAATTTTACTCTGTAAGCGGCATCACCGCCTTTTATTGTTTGAATTCCATGAATTTTGTATGTTATAATGTAAAAGATGTCAAATCACAAATTTTTAACAATCTATTTGACCAACGGTGAATATACAGCGTTTAGTTTAGTAAGTTTCTATTATATACGGAGGCGGACTTTATGGCGTTTTTCCAATTCGAGGCAGATAAGTCACATGAATCAGAAAAGACGGCTGACGACATAAAAAAACTGAGCTGCACCATAACCGCAGCCTGTTTAATCATTTTCATCGCTCTTTTTTACTACTGGCTGGCCGTAAAGGCCTACAGCAGCCCGGCAGGCCGCTTCGGAGCCATTATAAACGCTGCCTTGTTTGCAGCACTTGGAGTCCGATTCGTGCCCATCTGGGTCAGCGACTGGGCTGCGGCAGAGACAGAAAAAAACAAGGCTGACACAAAATCCGCCGCCGTCAAAATTTTCTTCATTCTCCTGCTGGTTGATATCGGAATAATATTGTTCATATACCTTTTGCAGATCATATCCGGCAAGGGAGCGCCTTTCCCGGAAGCTCTTAAGCTGTGGACAGCCACCGACAGCGGGCACTACCTGGACATCGCCCGGGACTGGTATCTGAGTACAGGCCATTGGGACAGGCTTGTTCAATTGGTTTTCCTGCCCGGATACCCCCTGCTCATCCGCCTTCTGAATCCCTTAATAGGGAATCATCTTTATACCGGCATGATTATTTCAGGGCTCTGCTTCGCAGGGGCAGGTGCCATGCTGTATCGGCTGATCAGGCTGGATTACAGCCATGAGATCGCCGTCAGGACCCTGAAATTTCTGTGTATTCTTCCGGGCGCCTTCTTCTTTGCCTCACCTATGAGTGAAAGCCTGTTTCTTCTGTTAAGCGTTTCCTGCTTTTATTATCTGCGGGAAAAAGACTGGTTCCTGGCCTGTCTTCTGGCAGGCTGGGCATCCTATACCCGTTCTCTGGGCCTGGTCCTGGCAGTACCCATTCTATTCGAAATGATCTCAGAAGACATTAAGCCTGCATCCCGGGAGCAGCCACCTGAATCCGCGAACAACGCGGATAAATGGAAGCGAATCTTCAAATATGCAAGTCTTCTCTTTGTTTTCTTCGGATTCGGAGGCTATCTGTTCATAAACTATCAGGTTGCAGGCAACCCCTTCCAGTTCCTTATTTATCAAAAAGAGCACTGGAGTCAATCCCTGGGCTTCTTTTTTAATACGGCAGCCTATCAGATTGACTATGCCATAAGCTGTGTACAGCAGCAGGATCTGCATACCCTGATGGGCTTGTGGCTGCCCAACCTCCTTTGTATTTTCTCCAGCCTGGTTATCATGATAGCTGCGGTAAAGAAACTGAGACCCAGCTATACGGTATATTTTCTCGCATATTACATTATAGCCATAGGGGCAACCTGGCTCCTGAGCGGACCGCGATACCTTCTTATCCTCTTTCCCCTTTCCCTGGCTCTGTCCTTAATCTCCGAAAAGCGCCGGACAAACTGGCTGCTGACAATTGCCTATTCAATATTTTTCGTACTCTATTCCTACATGTTTGTAAATCGCTGGAGCGTATGGTAAGGAGAAAAATAAACTAACCTTATTTCATCAGCTTAACCTGCATATACTATAGATGAGAACATGTAACTTCTCAGGAAAGAAGAGGTGAGCAGGCTGATGAAGTTAAGGAGAATAGTATGGATATTGCTGCTGGTTTTGATTTTCCCGACCTCCTGCAGCATGGATGGTTTATTAAGCCCTGCCGAACCTGTTTTCAGTCAGCCGGATAACAGGCCCGAATACCATGATGAGACAGAGGATTATGCAGGAGAAAAGAGCGATATTTTTGACGGTGAAAATAATGAAGGTCAGGCTCTGACACAGATTCATTTCACTATACTGGATGATATTTTGGATGATGAAGATTTGAATACCGATAGGGAACCCGTTCAGATGGAAATCAGCCTGTTCTTTTCGGATAAAGCCTTGGTGGGGGAAGGGAAGCTGGGCCCCTATGGATTTGTTTCTCCTGTTACCAGAAAAGTGCCTGCTGTCTCAGGAATCCTGAAAAAGGCACTTGATGAACTGATAAAAGGCCCACTGGCCGAAGAAAAGGGCCTGAGCCCTGTAATCCCGCCCACAGCCAGGGTAAACAGGGTTACTATCAGGGATGGGATCGCAAAAATAGATTTTAACAAGGCCTTTGTAACCGATCATCCCGGAGGCACCCTGGGCG
>DUOA01000006.1 GCA_012839095.1 Clostridiales bacterium | reverse complement strand
GTGAAAATCTACGGGGGCAGGGAATGTATACAAAGAGTGGTTAAGGAAAAGCATGTTGATGAGATCATAATAGCCATTCCAACCCTGACCGGTGAGTCCAAAACACAGCTGCTGAATATATGCAGGGAGACTGAGTGCAGAGTAAGGATTCTTCCCGCATTATACAGGCTTGTAAGCGAAGGGGAAATAGTTTCACAGATCAGGGATGTGGATGTGGAGGATTTGCTGGGCAGGGATCCGGTAAGCCTGGTTGATGATGGCATACAGGAGTATTTTTAATAAAAGAGTGCTGGTAACAGGGGGCGGAGGTTCTATCGGCTCTGAGCTTTGCAGGCAGATAATTGATTTTACTCCCAGACAGCTGCTGATTTTGGACATTTACGAAAACGGTGTTTATGATCTTTACAATGAAATAGCAGACAAAAACCCAGAGGTACAGATTAAGATACTAATAGCTTCGGTTGTCGACAGAAAAATAATGGAAAACATCTTTGCAAGATACAGACCTGAAGTTATCTTTCATGCTGCTGCTCACAAGCATGTTCCCATTATGGAGGAAAATCCCATAGAGGCTGTAAAAAACAATGTTTTTGGCACCTTGAATACAGCTGGACTGGCGAGCAGGTTCGGTGCGGAAAAATTCGTCATGATATCATCGGATAAGGCGGTAAACCCCACAAATATAATGGGTGCCTCCAAAAGAATATGCGAAATGATTATTCAGGGGTTCAATAAATATGCTCATACAGAATTTGCGGCTGTGCGTTTTGGTAATGTATTGGGAAGCAGCGGTTCAGTAATACCCTTGTTTAAAAAGCAAATAGCAGCCGGCGGCCCTGTAACGGTGACGGATAAAGAAGTAACCCGATATTTTATGACCATAAAGGAAGCTGTTCAGCTGGTACTCCAGGCCGGGGCATTCGCCGGTGGCGGCGAGATATTCGTGCTGGACATGGGTAAACCGGTTAAAATATATGACCTGGCTTGTGATCTGATAAAGCTTTCGGGTCTTGAGCCAAATAAGGACATTCTGATAAAGATCACCGGCTTAAGGCCGGGTGAGAAACTCTATGAGGAGCTTTTGATGTCAGAGGAAGGCCTTAAGAAAACAAGGCATGAAAAAATATTTATAGGAAAACCCATACACTTCGATTATAACAGCTTCATGGCAGGACTATATCAATTAAAGAAAATTATTGACAAAAATGACGAAGAGAAGCTGTTTGCCAAGGTGGCAGAATTGGTTCCAACATACCAGAGACAGATAAGACATATTGAAAGAATTATACCATTACAGCATTTGTCCGTCGTCAGACACAAGGCAAAAAGATAAACATTTAGATTTATATGGAAGCATAATGCTTGAGAAATTATTCTTAATATGGAGAGGTTACAATGCAGATATCCAAAATTCCCGGAGCAGGAACATATCCGGGCAATGCGCCGGAAGCATGCTCAAATACCCTGTATTCGAGATTCTTTAAACGTCTGCTGGATATTTTAATGGCTTTTATTGGACTCGTTCTATTTATGCAGGTGTTTTTAATTATAGCCATCGCTATAAAACTGGATACAGCGGGGCCTGTTCTCTTTGTACAGCCAAGGCTGGGAAAGCGGGGAGAAATGTTTCGGATCATAAAGTTTCGTACCATGGTTGTAGGTGCTGAAAAGATGGATACAGGATTGATTATAAACGACTGTACAGACAGGCGAATAACCCGTGTAGGCAGATTTTTGCGTAAAACGAGTTTGGATGAGCTGCCGCAGCTCCTCAACATTTTATGGGGCAATATGTCTGTGGTAGGCCCCAGACCCCCGGCTGTCTATTGGCCTTATGACGGTATAGATAATTATCCTGATTGGGCTAAAAAACGATTTTGGGTAAAACCTGGTCTGACCGGCCTGGCGCAAGTTGTGTACCGAAATAATGCTGCATGGGAGGAACGCTTTGAGCTGGACAATCGGTATGTTGACAACATAAGCCTGATGCTTGATATAAAGCTTATTCTGAAGACGCTTGTTCTAATTTTTAAAAGAGAAAATATATATTAAACAATGAGACAGGTCTGCAGAATGCAGGCCGAATATCCGGGAGAAATCAGCCAATGAGAAGCATATATCTGCATACGCACTGGGCAAGACTGCAGCGGAACAAGGAATCAGGTGACGATGTTACCTTTTATTTCAATCATGAATTGGGCGATATAAGATACACCTTCATCAAAAGGTTTGCCGGCTTTGCAGACAACAGGGAGTATTTTGATCTGGTAACTCCCAGGGGCTATGGCGGACCTTATCTGGAAAACTGCAGCTCAGATGAATTCCATCATCTGATCCGGCAATTTGACAAAGCCTTTCAGGAATACTGCTGCGAAGAAAATATAGTGGCCGAGTATATACGCTTCGATCCCTGGATAAACAATGCTCAAAGCTTTGCCGGGATATATGACCTGAAGCCTCATGGTTTCGCATATTGCAATGACCTGACGGTGGATTTCTTCAATACTGAATACAGCTCAAGAAAACGCAATAATATCCGCAAAGCTGAAAAGCATGGGGTGGAAATAGAAATGGATAGCTCCCGGGAATCAATCGCTGTATTTCTCGAGCTGTATGAATTTACTGCAGTAAAGCATGCTCTCAGCGGATACTACCATTTAAGCAAAGACTTTCTTAATGAGTACTTCAGTATGCTGCCCAACAAAACTCTGTTTGCCAATGCAGTTTATAAAGGAAGGATCATATCTTCAGCACTGATTTTATTGGGTGAGGATATAGCTCATTATCATTTTGCTGCCAATCATCCGGAGTATTCGTATCTTCAAGGCAACAGCCTTTTAATATACAAGGCTTCAGTCTATGCAAAAATGCTGGGTAAAAAGCTGATGGATCTGGGAAGTGCAGTACCGGGCAGACCGCTGGAGGTGTTTAAAAGCAGCTTTGTATACAAGGGTACCAAGTATCCTGTAGTGGTGGGAACAAAAATCCGTAATCAGCATATATATGACAGCCTG
>DUOA01000073.1 GCA_012839095.1 Clostridiales bacterium | reverse complement strand
TCTTATATTCTTCGAGCTTTTCCGGACGGACGCCAATGACAGACGCATATCGCACCATATTTTATCACCCCGTAAAAGAAATGTATAAATGAACTATATATCAGAATAATGGAAATTTCAACCTATTACATCAGTATTTATTTTTATGATAAATATAGTATTCATGCATGTCCTTCCGTATATATACAGAACCAACAAAAATGGCAGTCAGGGCGCGATAGTACACATTGCCGCGACAGGATAAAAACTACAGTTTACAGATCAGCATTGCCTATAGTAGAATATGAGCGTAATTTTCTGACAGGGAAGTATACTATGCATTATCTAAAGAAATGATTGGAGCATGTAATATTTATGAACTCAAATTGGAAGAAGAAAGTGATATTGTTCTTAACCACTCAGAATATATCGCTGTTTGGATCGGCACTGGTGCAGTATGCCATTATGTGGCATATAACCCTTGAAACCAAATCAGGCATCGCCATGACTATTTCCATCCTGTGCGGTTTCCTGCCCAATCTCGTATTATCCCCCTTTGCCGGGGTATGGGCTGATCGCTATAACCGGAAAAAGCTTATCATATTTTCCGATTCATTTATAGCTGTGTCAACTCTAATAGTAGCAGTTGTTTTCTTATTGGGGTATGAAGCCTTTTGGATGTTCTATGCCGTCATGGTCCTTAGGGCAATCGGATCCGCTGCCCAGTCACCTGCCATAGGGGCAATTCTTCCTCAAATGGTCCCGGAGGACAAGCTTACCAGGGTAAATGCAGTCAATGGAAGCCTGCAGTCTTTTATAAATTTGATTTCTCCCATGGTGAGCGGTGCGCTTCTGACATTTGCAGAAATTGAAATTATATTCTTTATAGATGTGGCTACGGCAGCCATTGCCGTTTTTATTCTGCTGTTTTTCCTGAACATTCCTGCCCATGCAAAGGCCTCTGTCAAGCAGACCGTCGGCTATTTCAGCGATATGAAGGCAGGGTATCAATATGTAAAAGGCCATGATTATTTAAAGAGGTTTTTTATCTACGCTGCATTCTTCATGTTTTTTGCCGCTCCTGCTGCCTTTTTAACACCGCTGCAGGTTACACGGTCTTTCGGAGATGATGTCTGGCGGCTGACAGCCATCGAAATTGTATTTTCCGGGGGTATGATGCTGGGTGGATTATTAATGGCTTCCTGGGCCGGCTTTAAGAATAAATACCACACAATGGTATTATCCAATATAATCATTGGTGCTGCCACGTTTGCCCTGGGAATAGTTCTTAACTTCTGGGTTTATCTGTTTTTTATGGCTGTAATCGGTTTGGCTCTGCCGATGTTTAACACACCCTCCATGGTAATTTTACAGCAAAAGGTGGAAGGGGATTTCCTGGGAAGAGTGTTTGGCGTAATGAGCATGCTGAGCAGCGCAATGATGCCCTTAGGCATGCTGATATTCGGTCCGTTGGCGGATTTTTTGCCCATTGAAAATTTGCTGATATGGACCGGAATTCTGATAACTATATTAAGCTTTATCATGTGGAAAGACAAAATCCTGCTGGAAGCCGGAAAACCCGTTATAGCAGAAAGCTAAAGCTAATTTGATTACAAGAGTCTAAGGCCAAAGTGGTTTATTCGCTGACCAAATATTTAAGTGTAATTGGATTTTTGAACCGTTTGTGTCGGTGTTTTGGAGTAGTCAACTGTTAAAACAGCATCTAGGGAGCATAGATAGCTTAAGAATTTATTTTTTATTTTTCATGCTTCACCTGTGAGTAATAATCGACGTATACTGTTCTGTGAATACATATGTTATAATATTAACATGAGGGAGGGAGGTAAAGCTATCCCTCCTATTTTGTGGCTGCTGAAAGGGAAAATATTGAGAAGCAAATCAGGAATATATAGAAAGCCAAAAAACAAATGGATCGTGAAGACCTTATAAGGGGAGTATAATGGGTAACTCTGTAAAATCCGGCATTAAAAATAATTCAGCCTGGTTCATTGCGGCTGTTTTTGTCCTTATAGCTTTTCTTTTGCTTTTTACCGGATTTGCTGCAAACACCGACGACAGCCCTGACATCTCTAAAAGCCCTGACACCCTGATTTTATTGGGGAATGAGGATTTACCGCCCATTGTATATAATGATAAGGGAACATCAAAAGGTGTTGCAGTTGATATTGCCAAGGCTATCGGAAAAAGTGTCGGCTATGACATTCAGGTTTTGACTGTAAACTGGGAGCAGGCACAGCAAATGATGCAAAGCGGTGAAGCCGACGGACTTCTTCACATCAACCAAAGTCCCGAGAGGGAAAAGCTATATGACTTCTCAGACCCTCTGCTGAAATCCGAGTTTTCAATGTTCGTCCGGATTGACAACACAACTTTAAGGGATATCGGCGATTTAAGGGGTAAGGTTGTCGGAGTGGAGCCAGGCGGCTATCCCTGTACTCTGCTTGAGAGATATGAAGATATAGTTATCGAAAAGATTAATAATTGGGATGATTCCTTTACAGCTTTAAGCAGCGGAGAAATAGATGCAATTGTTGTGGATCGATGGATCGGCGAATATGAGCTTGCTGACACCGGAATAACCGGCATAAAGATTGTAGATCCTCCCATTGAAACTCATTACTCCAGAATTGCCGTTCGCAAAGGCGACAGCGAAACACTAACTTTGATTAACTCTGGCTTGAGGGAAATTACTGATGACGGCACCTTTGATAAAATTATGGAGCAGTGGCGGGGGAAAAGGGTGATATACCTGACTGAAGACTATTTTCAGATTTTTTACCTGCGCAATTTAAGTCTGTTTCTGCTGCTTATAGTATTGGTTTCCATATATTTTGTAATGAAGTATCGTAAGCTGAGCAAGAAGCTTGAGGTAAGAGTAAAAGAAAGAACAGAGGAGCTCCGTCATGCAAATGAAATGCTGAAAGCAGCCAATATGAAGCTTGAACGAATATCAATGGTAGACGGCCTTACCTCAATTAAAAACAGAAGAGCTTTTGACCTTGAGTTTAACAGGACCTGGAAGGTAAGTCTGCGGGAAGGGATGCCGCTGGCTCTTATAATGATAGATATTGATCGCTTCAAGGAATTCAACGATACATATGGTCATCTGTCAGGTGACCAAAAGCTGAAAAGAGTGGCAGAGGTTATAGAAGGTACAATAAAAAGACCGGGTGATCTTGCATCCCGTTATGGCGGTGAGGAGTTTGCAGTAATGCTCATGAATACCTCTGCAGACGGTGCGGCAGCTGTAGCCGAGGAAATTCGAGCAAGAGTTGAGGAGATGGGAGCAGAAGACGGTGAAGCAGAAGGCGTGACATTAAGCCTGGGAGTAGCATCCGTTGTTCCTGATAATGAGATGGAGCCGGAAGATCTTATTGAAGCTGCAGACAGGGCATTATACAAGGCAAAGGAAGACGGTCGCAACAGAGTCGTCACTTTATCCTTTTCATAGGGAATTCATCATACTTAGAAACTTTAATTTAAGCCTCGGTATAGCGGAAAGAATTGCTCACAATAAATGATTTATAGCTGCAATAATTGAACAAACGGGATGCCCGCTGAAGGGACATCCCGTTTGTTTCTTTATAGTCAAGTTATTTGCTTGTTTCAACATGGCCGCAGCTTTTAAATTCCTGCATGGATACTACTTGTACATTTGTTCCGGCCTTACTAAATTCAGCGGGGTTCCAGCACGAACTCGAAGGTAAACTGCGGGTCATTCAGCCGATATTTCTCCAGAAGCTCCGGCCCGCAGCTGTTGGAACCGATACCGCTCTGCCTGTAGTCCAGGCAGAGAACGGTGTATCCGGATTTCTCCAGTTCATAATTGTGCTTCTTCTTAGTAAGCTCTTCCTGGGTGTACTCAGATACATTAAAGCTGATGGGCTCGTTAACCGCTCCTGCAAAAAGCTCACCGTCCGGACCTTTTACGCTGACCCATTCACATCCGTAATGGCTGCTGTTTTCCTGGGGCTTTATATAATCCTCATACATTTCGGAAACTGCAGCAGAGAATCTGTCAATCCAGCTGGCCCGGCGCTTGTCCAGGTAGCTTTCATGGGGGCCGTATCCGAAGTATTCAGCCTGGTTCAGAGTTTCCGGCAGGAACATGCGGATTCCGAAGCGGGGCAGGAAGGGGGAAGCGGCATTCTTTTTCACTTCCATGCGGCAGCTGATCTGCCCGTTGCCTTCAATGTGCCAATGGCTGACCACATCAAGATGCCTCTGCATTGAAACTGCTGTTATTGCCAGGGTGGTGGTCAGGGTCAGGGCCTTGTCATCTGCCTGAATGTCGGTGCTGTATGCCCTGGAATAGGCAAGATGGTAATGGGCCTTGTACCACTCATTCTTAATGTTCCTATCGTTATCCGTTGGTGCCCTCCAGATATTGTATTCCATGGGACGGGCCAACAGGGTGCGGTTATTGTGTACCATGGACTGGAATGCACCGGTCAGCT
>DUOA01000072.1 GCA_012839095.1 Clostridiales bacterium | reverse complement strand
GCTGACATAGAAGATTTGAGCAATTGCTTCCTTTACTCTATCCAGGCCATAATGTGTTTTATTAACCTGATCAAAAAACTCATCTGCATCAAAACTGCTGAATGCACTTCCGCTTGGTATGAGCCTTACAAGGTAATTAAGCTTTTTCTCATATTTTTCCCTTTCCTGCGGAAGAAGATCATCTCTCCTGCACCTGACAATCAATTCCTTTATTTCAGCAGCAACCTGTTTGGAATAATGTTCTTTATTGCGCCTGTAAAAAATGACAGGGGAGCTTTCATCCACATAAGATTTCAGGGAATCTTCCACGAACTTCCGATTAAGTACTAAATCTTCCTGGTTCCCGTTTTCGTCCCAGATGGACAGAACCTTATCGACAAGGGTTTTAAGATGCTTCCTGACATCTCTTACCCCTTCATCCTCGCAGAAGTTGGCCGCGATGTATGCCAAACTATCCCTGCCTATTGTAATCTTCCCGACGGGAATGTTATATGATGAAAGTATTTCAGGAAAAATGTAATCATGAGCAATATCAACCTTATCCTCTATCGAGTAATCATCAATATGAATTACAGTAAATCTGTTCAGAAGATTTTCAGAAATCGTCTCAGTAGAGTTTGCTGAAGCAATGAAGATTGTGTTGCTTGTATTGATGCAGGTTCCAAGAAAAACATCCTTGAAGATGTGTTCATCGGAAAGGGCATCGTTGAATGCCTGGCTGACTTTAGCGCCTTCCTTTTCAATATACCCGGCTTTGTCATATTCATCAAGGCCGACAACAACTGAAGTTGTTCCCGCTTTATAGAAATTCTTGACCACTTCTCCGCAATCAGAGCTATCATAATGAGGGGCGCTTCCGACTATATCCACCAGGGATGTTGAGGAGCCCAGGGGTATGACAAAGTACGGCCTGCCAAGAACTTTTGCGACCGCCTTCATAATGGCTGTCTTTCCGACACCTGGGCTCCCCACCAAAAGAATTGCCATCCCCTTTTTATTGGCGTATTTAGCGGCAACTATGGCTTCAGCTATCTTTTCCTTCACAAGATCAAGTTTGTAAAGGTACCTGTTTAGCCCGTTAATTATTTCCTTCCTGGACAGGTTGTTGGCACGCGCTTCTGCATGATCAATATTGAGAATGTATACAAGTCTGCGTAAAGCCTTTTCCTTATTGCTCCTGCCAAGATTGCCGCATTCATCAAATATGCCCTCTATGTCCATCTGCTGCTGAGGGTTGTATGTGTCCCTGCACATTTCAAACTTAAAACGAAGTTCCGGAAGGCTGCTTATCCTGCAGTCTTCAACATGAGAAACGGTAAACTGTTCTCCTCTCATCTGAGCTGCAATTCTTTCCTGGATTCTCCCTGGCAGTTCTGCAAAGGTTCTCATGGCAGCAAGCTTTTCTTTTGGGGACTGAAAAGAGCGAAACATATCATAGTATTCTTTTGTTAACACGGCTTTGGCTCTGCATGCCGTTTCTTCGACAAAACCTATTATGCGAAGCTCTTCTCCTGCCTCGAAGCGGATCTTAGAAGTAAAGGTATCGGGGCTAATAATTATCCCCAATGACAGCTTTTCATGGCTAAATGTCAGCCTGTGGTTTAATTTCAGGTCTATGTCCTGCTCAGCAGTAAAGGTAAGGAGAATATATCCTGATTTATCAACTGTGAAAGTCATACCTTGATTCAGCGTCTTCTCCTCAGACAGGGTTTTCATCGGCCTAAGAGAATTCTCTTTCTTATTCATGGGATATTCCCTCCTTTTCTGAGAAAGCTTTTTCTTTATGTTTTGTGATTTATCACCTCTGATAATTACTGCTCCTTATCCGCATCGTCTGCATCTTCTTCA
The DNA here is from genome assembly GCA_012839095.1 of Clostridiales bacterium. Classification (GTDB taxonomy): domain Bacteria; phylum Bacillota; class Clostridia; order Caldicoprobacterales; family DTU083; genus DUOA01. The sequence goes on along the minus strand of DUOA01000072.1, from coordinate 4,285 downwards.
GAACTCCCGCCTTTTTCGTCACTCAAAACTGTCATGTCATTTTCACCATCATCATCATTTTCACTTGATTCATCTGCTGAAATTGCAAGCAAAGAAGCAAGCAATCCTTTACCTATCTCCTCATCCTGTGTGCTGATTATTTCATCAATTCTGTCAAAACCATCGAAACCTGATTCATCAATATCCGAAGTATCATTGTCCTCCTGACTCCCCCATTCCCCTAAGGATGACAGATCAGCTTTTTCAGCCCCCTGATTCTGCAGCGCTTGTTTTCTGTGATTTTGAATAACTTTATCTGTATCCGCCTCATCCGCATCAATCAGTTTTAAATGCGCCAGTTTTTCGAGTACTGCGGCAAAGGTATCAAGTATCATCAATGAATTGTGTTCCATTCTTTCAAAAGTCACACGATCCACAGGAGCATCTATAAAGCGTTGTTCTGTTTGCATGTACAGCTGGCCGTTGGATCTGATCCTTAGGTTGCAGGTCTTATAACTGGCATTGATTTTAGCAATGTACTCACTGACTTGAGCAAAAGCTTCCTTGCAGCAGGTAATGCCGGGAGAAACCTCCATAAGAACCACTTCAGCATCTTCATCAATTCTTGTTATCACATTATAGGTTCGATCCTCAGTACAAATAGTTGATGTAAAACCTCCGTTATCGAAAATCCTTGCGCTTGCATTGTGGCCGGCTTCCCTGTAATACCTTTCTCCATTTCTCAGTGTTGAAATAAAGTGACTGTTCATGTATCTCTTCTCCTTCCTTAATGGATTATGGAGCGGATGATTAACAAATCCATACTTCCCGGCTGCATCATCCCTCCTTAAGCCATTGTAGCATGTTGCTAAAAGCTGCCTTAATTTGCATTTCCGGTTTGCAGTTCCATGTACATACGTGTAGTAATTAGTATTGTTCGCTTTCATTATGTTAGCTGGGTAATAAAAAAAAGAAGATGCCTCCAACTATGAAGACATCTTCGTACGCAATTATTTTAGTCTGTAATTATTCGAAGGATCATATCATTCAAGCAGTTTAGTCTTTAACATATTTCTTATAGATTGGACATTCCTTATAGTATCTCCAGCAATATTTCTTAACCCACTCATCTTTCATGTACTTTTCCCCTGCATTGCAATAATAGTCACCATATTTGGATTGGTAGAAAATACAATTATCAGCCATATAAAATCCCCCTTACCTAAAAATAAGTCCTTTTTGCTCCGGCTTATTTCTCATTGGACTTTTTGCTTACTACAAACCCACAGGAACATTCATAGTGGCCCATAGGATACCGGCTTCCCTGAAGAATGCTTACATACTTCATGGTCTTTCCGCATTTGGAACATTTCTTTAGAGTCATGAAAATCACCTCACTTGCTATTTTAGTTCCTTAATACTTTTCAACTGAAGGGATACACCGCTTCCACGTACATTGTCCCTTCCAATGCCATTGTAACACGCTATTAAAGCTGCCTTAATTCCCGTTTCCGGTTCATAAATCCTGATTCATACAGCGCTGAACATTGTCGCATTTCATGTAATTTTTTCCCGTATATTCTGGGCTTTCAACCTATATTCCAGATATTTTTCTTCCTCTCCTAAACTACTAAATATCCACCCTGTGTCCTCATATAATTCCGCCAAATCTTCATGGTCCGGAGGCAGAATCTTTCTATATATATCCAAAGCTTTCAACATATACTTCAAAGCCTTTTTGGGCTGCAACAATTCCTTGCATATCCAGCCTGCCCTACTGTATAAATCTCCTATATATGGAAGGTCAGGAGGCAGGGCCTTTTTTTGATAATCCAAGCTTTTTAGGGTGTATTCCAAAAACTTTTCATGTGCACCTATATGATTATAGAATAAAAAACCCATATTGTTATGCGAAAATCTTAAAGCCGGGTCTAAAGGCAGAAACTTTTTACGAATACGCAAAGCATGCAAAAAACATGGCATGGCCTTATCATGCTCGCCCAATGCAGCGTATAAACTGCCCACACCATGATATGAAGATGCCAGCTTTGCAAGATTCAGTGGCTGCATATTTTTAAAAATGTCCAATGCCTGCAAATGGTATTTTAAAGCCTTATCGTGATCATCCAGTTTATCATACACATAACCAATATTATAATATGAAGTTCCTATATCCGGGTGGTCAGATGGCAATATCATTTTACGAATGTCCAGGGCTTTTAATAAATATTCCAAGGCCTTTTCATGTTCTGCCAGCTCAGCATACACACAACCCACATTATTATATACTGCGGCCAAATCCGGATGGCTTGAAGACAGAGACTTCTTACTAATATTTAGAGCTGTCAAATAGTTTTCCAAAGCAACACCATGCTGCCTTAGTGCATAATATGTCCAGCCAATATTGTTATATGACGCAGCCAAATCCGGATGGTCCGAAGACAATGCTTTTTTACGAATGTCAAGGGCTTTCAGGTAATAATCCAAAGCTTTCCCATTTAAACCCAGCACACCATATGCGCAGCCTATACCGTTATACGTATCTGCTAAATCCGGATGACTCAAAGGTAGTATTCTCTTGCGAATGTCCAGGGCCTTAAAAAGTTTTTTTATGGACTCAGCGTGATAGCCCAGCAAAGCTTGTGCATAACCTGCATAATAATAGGCAGCCGCTAAATCAGGATGATCCGCGGGAAGTATCTTCTCACAGAATTCCAATGCCTGAAATCCGTATGGAATTGAATGGATGGGCAAATCGAGTGAAAGAAATTCTCTGCTGAGGTGCAACAATAGATGTACTATATCTTTGTCCTCAATGTCGATTTTACGTTTCAATACGTTTTTTACAGTATTTAAAATTAGAATTCTACTTTTGTAATCATAAAATGAATTGTCTGTCAGCCTGTTAATAAAAGCTTTGTATTTTCCGGTATAGGTTGGTTTAAGCTCCTTAGCGCAAACCTCTGAAACAAGAGGATGAAGGGTTAATATATGCGTTGCCTCATCGCACCTGACCCATCCTTTTCTGATTAAGCTGTCAAGAATATGCTCATCCTTACATCCATCCAATTCCACAAACAGAGAATAATACATGCCTGATCCGGGCAGCAGGCTAAGATTAATTAAGGCGTCCTTTTCATCTTTCATAAGGTTTGACAAGTCAAACAGCTTCTTAATATGATTATACAGCCTGTCTTTTTTTGAATAACCCTGTACTTGCCTGTCCTTCTGGCTGACTACATCCTTGAATTGTTCATTTTCAAGATTTTTCATTAGTTCAAGCATGTTATCTGCATTTATCTGCCCTCTGCTCTCCTGAAGCGTTTTGGCAATCAATTCCACAGTCATTGTATGACCTGCCACCGTCTCAAAGATTTCAGACAGCACCCGGTCCGTCGCTGTATTGTCGCTGCTTTTATAGAAATGCCTGAATAAACCAATTAATTCCTCGTTGGAAAGTTCTTTAACTCTTACTGTATTAAACCCAAAATCATTCCTGGTGGTAAAAAGCAGCCTGATTGGCAAGCCCATAAGGTCAATAAATGCCTGTTCATTCAACACTTCATCAATGCTTTGTCCTGTGCAGTTAAAATTGTCAATTATTAGCAAGCATGCTTCATCATACTGAGACAGTAACTCAAGCTTTTCCTTATAGATAGTATCCTCATCTTTCGGCTTATTATTGTGATCCTTATTTTTATATCCAAAAAACTCCAGCGACATTATTGTATCACGCATACTGCCCTTAAATACAACGAAATGGCTTTCTAATTCAGGATTCTCTGAAGCATACCTAATTGCAAGCTCTGTTTTGCCTATTCCTCCTTCACCTTGCAAGAACACTGCTCTTTGTCCCTTACTATAGCAATCGGATATCTGCTCAAGCTCTTTTCCCCTGCCCTGAAAAGATTCAATTGGAGCGGGCATTTGGGTTACAAGAGCATGTTTCTTAGATGCAAGTCTCTCAATTAACTCGTTAACAGCTTCAAACATTTCTTCACAGCTTTGAAACCTGAGCCCGGGATCAGCATTTATGGCTTTATAAATCAGCTCACTGCATTTTTCTTGAACTGTCTTTGATACACCTCTGCTTATGTATTTGCCCTTGCCCTTATTAAAAACATCTGTGTTTTTCAAACGGTCAAGCGAAGTTGGCGTCCTGCCAGTAATAAAATAAAAAAGAACTGCTCCCTCTTATCAGTCTGCTTTCTTCATTCATTTTGAGAACCCTCCATTGACTACAATTATCGGGACGAACCTTTGCAGTTCTCCGGTGCCGGCAGCCATAAATGGTAGCAGGCATTAG
>DUOA01000071.1 GCA_012839095.1 Clostridiales bacterium | reverse complement strand
CACAAAGGCCTGAAACAACTGACAAGAGTACTTATAAGGAGAGCATAAAATGACGCCGCGTGAAAGATTTCTAAAGGTAATCAATTTTGAGAAACCGGATGACAGGATGCCCATGGTGGAATGGGCTGCCTGGTGGGATCTTACCCTGAAAAGATGGCGGGAGGAAGGCATGCCGGCCAATCTGTCCTTTCTGGAGTCACAGGAGTATTTCGGCCTGGATCCTATGATACTGCTTTTTCCCCAAACTATGTACGGAGATCATCCGAAGCCTTCCCATCACGGAGCTCCCATAATACGAAGTGAAGAGGATTATGAAGACCTGAAGAAATATCTGTACACCGATGAAAGCCTGAAAGCACTGAAAGATGATGCAAGGGCACTTAAGGAAAAGCACGATAAGGGCGAAATAATCATCCGGCTGTGGCTGGACGGTTTTTTCTGGTTCCCCCGGACTCTGTTTGGAATAGAAGAGCATTTCTATGCCTTTTATGATAACCCCGGCCTCATGCACCGGATCAATCAGGATCTTGCCCGGTACAACATAAGGGTCATTGAAGAGGTCACCTCTGTCCTTATTCCCGATATGGTGGGATTTGCGGAAGACATGTCCTATAACCACGGACCCATGCTGTCCTATGATCTTTTCAGGGAATTCCTGATGCCCTATTATAAGCAGCTTACGCCCCATATATCAAGTAGCGGAATAAAAATCCTTGTGGACAGCGACGGCGATGTTACCGAAATGATTCCCTGGCTTAAGGAAGCCGGAATAGAAGGCATTTATCCACTGGAACGTCAGGCAGGAGTGGACCTTTCCAAAATCAGGGCGGACTTCCCCGATTTCCTGATGCTGGGCGGATACGACAAGATGGTTATGTCAAAAGGAAGGGAGGCAATGCAGGCTGAATTTGAACGTCTGCTGCCCGTAATGAAAACGGGAGGGTATGTGCCCTCTGTGGACCATCAGACCCCTCCCGGTGTTTCCCTGGAAAATTATCGCATATATATTGAACTCTTCAAGGAATATGCACGCAAGGCAGTGCTGTGAATTTCATTATGAATACCATTTAAAAGCCTATTTAATATCCTCCAGGGGCTCAGGCACATGTCCCATCCGGAGCCTGGGCCCGTCTGTGGGAGCTGCCCACTTCACAGCATTTGTGATTACTTTCTGGATATCCGGCTGGTGGTAAACGGGGAAGGTTTCATGCCCCGGCCGGAAGTAGAATATTTTACCCTTTCCCCTGTTATAGCAGCAGCCGCTTCGGAAGACCTCTCCGCCGGCAAACCAGCTTATAAATACCAGGGTATCGGGGGCCGGAATATCGAAGCGTTCCCCATACATTTCCTCCCGGGGAATTTCAATATATTCGTCTATGCCCTCCACTATTGGGTGTCCCGGCTCCACTACCCACAGTCTTTCCTTTTCCCCTATCTCCCGCCATTTAAGGTCACATTCCGTGCCCATCAGCCTGCGGAATATCTTGGAGAAATGCCCGGAATGCAGCACAATAAGGCCCATGCCTTCAAGTACCTTCTTATGTACCTTTTCCACTATTTCATCACTAACCTCATGGTGGGCCATATGCCCCCACCAAATCATAACATCGGTGGAGCTTAAGACTTCGTCTGTCAGGCCATGTTCAGGCTCGTCCAGGGTAGCGGTAACTGCTTCAATGCCCTCCTGCCTATTCAAGAAATCTGCTATAGTACCATGAATTCCATTGGGGTAAACTTTCTTTACGGCTTCACTTTCCCTTTCATGCCGGAATTCATTCCAAACGGTAACCCGGATAGTTTTGTTCACAGAAATGCCTCCAATCAATATGAATTGCTTTTGATTGTAGTTTAACACAGGAATTTCCAGCTGTAAACCGCAGCAAATGCTATATATGGTAATTTTGCTCATTGTCAGATATAATGGACAGGTAATCATTTAAGGTGGTGAGCGCTATCAGGAGATTTAAGATTAACTGGAGAAATCTTGTTTTCTGGGCCGTATTTCTGACACTGGCCTTTTCACTTGTCTTTGTTCTCATAATGTTAATCAGGGCACCGGATGAGCCGGAAGCAGTTTTCCCTGAAGCCCGGACAAAAAGCGATTACGGCCTTATGCTGCTGCAATGCCTTCTGGGCCTTGCTGCCATGTTTCTGCCAGCCCTTCTTGAACACAGAATCAAGGTTGTTATACCATCAAGAATGCTGATTGCCTACGTTCTTTTTCTGTATGGAGCCATATACCTGGGGGAAGTGCGTAATTTTTATCACCGGATACCCCACTGGGATAACATTCTGCATATGTTCAGCGGCGGGATGCTGGGAGCACTGGGCTACTCGGTAGTAATAATTCTGAATAAGACCGGAAAGGCCCCCATGAACTTAAGCCCCTTCTTCGTCGCACTTTTCTCATTCTGCTTTGCTGTTACCATGGGCGTTATGTGGGAGATATATGAGTTTACCTTCGACGGCCTCTTAGGCCTTAATATGCAGAAGTTCCTGCTGGAGGACGGCACTCCGCTTATAGGAAGGGAAGCTGTCACGGATACCATGTACGACCTTATAGTCGATTGCATCGGAGCACTTATAATGTCGGTGTTTGGCTACATATCACTCAAGCATGAAAAAGGATGGCTGGATCGGCTGCTGCTGAGAAAAAGGGCATGAGGAAAAGCTCTGAAAGCAGCAGATAAGCTGCCTTCAGAGACCGGCTACTTCTTGGGCTTGCATTTTTCTCCGCAATCATTTTTGGAAAAGAGATAATTCAGTTTCTGTGCATGCTTCTGTTCATCGGTAATGATTTCCACCAGCATATTGATATGTCTTCTGTTTTGCATTGCATAAAGTATCCTTCTGTATCTGTCGGCAGCAGCCAGCTCCTCGAAAATTGCCTCTTGCAGCCCTTCGCAGCATGTCTTGGGAAGTTTGACCTTGTCATTATGGGCTTTGGGCAGTATCTGCCCGGTTAACTCACAATAAATAGTTCTGAAAAGCTGGGCATGCTTTCGCTCATCTGCAATGATGCCCTCGAAAATTCCCTTGTCTTCCTTATCGCACAGTTTCATCATGGTTTCATAGAACTTCTCGTCCCCTGCCTCCCCCATTACCGCTTCTTCTATAAGCTGCAGAGCCTTTTCCAGGTTGGCAGGCCAGGTATAGTAGTCCTTGT
>DUOA01000070.1 GCA_012839095.1 Clostridiales bacterium | reverse complement strand
TACTATATCCTAATCAAAAAAGCAAGTGTTTTTCTTAGTTTTGCATGGCAATGCCATATACCAATTCCTGAAAAGCGCTCGATAGTGCTATTTGCCTGGTGAAAGAAGCTTGGATACATTATCCCATCTGCCCGGATGACTTTCATGGGTAAACTTTGGCTGGAAGCCTAGTCTGAGGTATGTTTTTATGGCCGGCAGCCTGAAGTCATCCGTCTCCAGAACCGCACTTTTCTTTCCTTCTTTCTTCATTTGGTGAAGTGCTGCCAGGCTGGCTTGCAGTCCCAATCCCTTCCCGGCATACTTCGGAAGCAGGCCTACCATATGAAGATACCCAACAGTTTCACCCCACTCAGGTCGATGCCAGGCAGTTGCCGTTGCAACAGGGAGCTGATCGTGGCAGACAAACCAGACCCGTTCAGGCCGAAAAGCGCTGTCTGCTTTAATTGCATTGTCAAAGTCTGCCTGCCATTGGAAGGATTCCTCTATTATATTGTTCCATGCATCTGCATCTTCCTTGCTGTTGTAGTGACGCAGACTGTAACCTTCCGGAAGACTGTTTGGCTGCAAATCTTCCAATGAAGACCGGAACATGACTAATTGAGGCAGTTTGTCACTCATATGTTTACCCCTGACCTTTCATAATAATCAGCAGCTAATACACCTTGTACCACAGATCCCGCATATATAATCTTTATAATCTTCGTGGAATAGTACTTGAATCTATGTATGAGTTATAGGTCATAGTTTAATTATCTGATCTTTTGCGGAAGATGCTTTCCTGAAATCCGGCATTTCCACAGGTCTTCCGCCGTTCATTACAGACAGCTCTGATAGCAGCCCCACAGCTGTCCATTCGCAAGCATCATACACGTCTATCGCAGGTTTGCTGCCATTTCGAACAGCTTCTACAAAATCCTGTGCCACAAAGAAGTCTGCTCCCCAGTGACCGGCTTTTTTCTGTTCCTCAGTCAGATTCTTATATCGTTCAGGCAGATATTCCGTATAATCAGATAAAGGTCTCCATTTTGCATTATCAGTGTTGTCATCCATGTCCTTCAGCCAGATTTTATGTGTATCTCCAAGCCCCCTCGGTGCTTCATAGCAGCCCCTGGTACCCTGCAGTGAATAGTAAGACATATTATGAGGCCTTTCAGAGATGCAGTCTATCCGGATTTTTACCAGCTTGCCGCTGGCTAACTGGCAAATTGTTATAGTCGTGTCCTCCTGTCTGAACTCCGGTGCTGTATGCCAGCCTGTTCCGAAACAGGAGACGCTTTTTATTCGATCTCCTTTAAACCACTGCATAACAGGGCCTATGCTGTGGGTAGGGTAGAAGGCTCCTCTTTTGCCCAGCTGCCAGAACTTCCTCCAGGAACTCTTACCATCCGGGTAGGCGGCCAGGCTTTTTATATCATGTATATATTCGCCTTCGCCAAAGTATACTTCACCAAAAAGGCCTGCCTTCACCATATTTTTGATTATCTGGTTCTCGGGAATATAGCAGTAGTTTTCTGCCATCATATATACTTTCTTGCATTTCTCTACTGATTCCTTGAGCCACCACAGCTCGTCAACGGTCACACCCGCTGTAACTTCACTCAATACATGTTTGCCTGCTTCCAGTGCAGTCATCGTCTGCTGGAAATGAAACTGCATGGGAGTGGCCACTACTACCGCATCAATGTCCGATTCCAGCATATCTTCGAAAATCCTATATGTCTTTGGAATGTGGAATTTGACGGATTGTTCTGCCAGCAATTCTTCATTTAAATCACACAGTGCCGTCACAGAGACTCCGGGAATGGACCGGAAACCTAAAACTGTACTTAATCCTCTTGCTCCTGCAATACCTATTTTCAGATTCATTGACATGCTCCTGTCTGTAAAATGTTATGAAATCTACAGTATCACTGAATAAGTCAATCCCATTATTAAGTATTTTCTGCAGTGTAACAGGTTTACTTAATTCTGTTCAAGGTCCGGTATACTGTTTACTTTCATGACAGATGCATCAATCTATAAATGACTTTACGGATTCCTTGATCAACAATTCAGTCTTTAGCCTATTAACCGCAGGGCTTCCCTGATTCTCCTTATTGAGCCTGCTTAACAATATCTTAGCAGCTTTTTCTCCTATCTCCTTCATTGGCTGAACCACAATGGACAGTGAAGGCTTCACAATTCTGGCCAATTGTATATTGTCGAATCCGATTAATGATATTTGGTCCGGTATCTTTATATTCCTCTCATTGATCGCCATGACAGCGCCCAGAGTCATTTCATAATTAGTTACAAATATAGCAGTTGGAGGCTTTTTTACATCCATCAAGCGATTAAGCATACGATAACCGCTTTCCACATCATAATTACCGAATAGCACAAGCTTCTTATCAATGTCAACAGCGTAATCTTCGTGAGCCCGAATATAGCCTTTCAGTCGTTCTTCAGTAGTGAAGATATTCTTGGGTCCGCATATGATACCGATACGTTTGTGGCCGCGGACAATTAGCTGCTCTATTGCATCATAAGATGCATTAATGTTATCTGCCAGCACCACATCGCAATGTACATCTTTTAAATGCCGGTCTATGAATACAACGGGAATCCCTTTTTCAACCACCTGCTGAATATAGGCTGAGTTGCTGCCATGAGGCACCATGATAATTCCGTCTACCATTTTGCTTATCAGAAAATCCAGCTTTTCTTTTTCCAGTTCAGGATTTTCTCTATAGTCACAGACTATGGAGCTGTATCCGTTTTGCAAAAGTATATTCTCTACATTTGATACAATGCTGGTAAAGAAAATATTCTCCAGGCTGGGAATGAGAATGCCTGCTGTCATCGAACGATTCGTTTTCAGACCTCTCGCCATTTCATTAATCTTGAAGTCCAATACTCTGATCGCTTCATCAATGAGAACCTTGTTCTTCTCCAGAACCCGTCCTCCGTTGATATATTTAGAAACTGTTGCAATTGACAGACCTGTATACTTTGCCACATCTTTGATAGTGGCAGCCATAATATCACATCCTGTGGCGAAACGTTTAGCTCTAAATACAGTCTACACCTCATGAATTATTATGTCAATACTGTCTTGAATGTCTTAAAACACATCCAGCCAGCCCAGGAATACCTCGGATTTCGAATCTTCAAATTTATAAATCTTCAGTTTATGAAGTTTTTAAAGTAATTGACTGCAAGGCATATCCTATGATACTATTTTAATAACGAAACGTTTCGTTTTCGCCAACAAGGTTTTGCGGTTCCGAAATACTATATTTATTGGGGGTCTTTAGCATGTCTCTTATTAACCCGATATTTTTCTTACAGAAGGCCAGAGAAAAAGGTGTTGCCATTGCTGCTTTTAACGTACATAACCTTGAAACAATTCAGGCTGTGGCAGAAGGAGCGGCGGAAGAACGCGCCCCGGTCATAATACAGACAACGCCCGGTACTCTGAAACATGCAGGAATCCCATATATAGCAGCATGCGTAAAAGAGGCAGCTAAAATATATGATATTCCCATTGCCCTTCATGTAGATCATTGTCCCTCCTATAAAACAATTGTTCAATGTATTCAGCATGGCTACACTTCCGTTATGATTGACGGTTCTCAGCTTCCTTACGGAGAAAACGTAGAGCTTGTGAGAAAGGTAGTGGAAACAGCTCATTACTGCGGTGTGGCAGTGGAAGGTGAGCTGGGTCGGATTGGCGGAGTGGAAGATGACGTTTTTGTTGATGAAAGGGATGCTGCATTTACCGTCCCCTCGGAAGCAAAGGAATTTGTTGAGGCCGCCGGAATCGATTTTCTGGCTATCGCCATCGGTACGGCTCATGGCATGTACAAGGGAGAGCCAAAACTGGATTTTCAGCGCCTGTCCTCCATAAAAGAGGTTGTTGATGTTCCCCTGGTGCTTCATGGAGCATCCGGTGTACCGGAAGCAAGTATAAGGGAAGCCATAAGAAGAGGAATATGCAAGATCAACATAGCAACTGAACTGAAAATTCCTATGGCTGATGCCATAAAAGAGTGCTTCAAAAACAATCCTGATGAAAATGATCCAAGGAATTACATGGGGAATGCCAAGCAGGCTGTAAAAAAGGCTGTAAGGGAGAAAATCAGGATGTGCATGAGCAATGGGTTTGCTGATGAACTGAAAAGGTTGTAGGCTGGGGTAATTACTATGGAAAAGCTCTTGTTGGGGATAGATATCGGTACATCTGCATGCAAGGCTGCATTGTTCGACACTAATGGCAATGTCCTTGCCCAATCCACTAAACAATATGGGGTTTACTATCCGGCTCCCGGCCATGCTGAACAGGATCCACGGGAGTGGTGGGAAGCCGTATGTCTGGCGGTTAGGGAAACAATCCGGATATCCCGAACAGATGCACGGCAGATAGCGGGAATCGGAGTGGACGGCCAAAGCTGGTCGGCCATTCCGCTTGACAAATATGGAAATGTTCTGGACAAGACACCTATTTGGATGGATACCAGAGCAGAGGGAATATGCAAAGAAGTATCGGAAAGACTGGGCTTTGACAGGATCTTCGAGGTATGCGGAAATCCCTTTGAACCCACCTATACCACTCCAAAGATACTCTGGTATCAAAGGTACAAGCCTGATATTTACCATAGTACATATAAATTCCTACAATGTAACAGTTATATTGTATATAAGCTTACCGGTAAAATCACACAGGATATATCGCAAGGCTATGGTCTGCACTTCTTTGATATACAAACCGGTCAGTGGGATGGGAAATTAAGCGAGGAACTCGGTATACCATTGGAAAAGCTGCCGGATATCCATTTATGCCATGAGGTTGTTGGTGAAGTCACGCGGCAGGCTGCCGAAGAATGCGGTTTATATGCCGGGATTCCTGTAGTTGCCGGGGGTCTGGATGCAGCCTGCGGCACCCTGGGTGCAGGTGTTGTAAAGCCGGGTCAGACACAGGAACAGGGCGGCCAGGCCGGCGGTATGAGTATTTGTCAGGACAGGGCTGCAGCCCACCCGAAACTTATTTTAAGTTATCATGTTGTTCCTGATTTATGGCTTCTTCAAGGAGGAACCGTTGGAGGCGGGTCTTTGAAATGGTTCAGACAGGAGCTCGGGGCATGGGAAGAAGCACAGGAAAAGGTTATGGGCATAAGTGCTTTTCAGATTATGGATAATGAGGCAGCGGCAATACAACCGGGATCCGAAGGTGTTATATTCCTGCCCTACATGGCGGGGGAGAGATCCCCTGTCTGGGATAAGAATGCCAAAGGTGTCTTTTACGGTTTGGATTATGGCAAGTCCAGAGCCCATATGATTCGGGCAACTCTTGAAGGATGTGCCTATGCACTCCATCATAATCTGGTAACCGCTCAGGAAGCAGGTGCTGATGTTAAGGAGTTGATTGCAATGGGCGGTGCAGCCAACAGCAGACTGTGGACTCAAATCAAAGCTGATGTGACTGGAAAAGTAATTAAGGTTCCGGGCTCAGATACGGCTACTACTTTGGGAGCAGCCATTCTTGCCGGGACAGGAAGCGGAGTGTACACAGATTTTTATGAGGCAGTGGCAAGAACCGTTTCCATTACCAGAATACACGGGCCTGATTTGGAGGTACATGCAAAGTACCAGAAATATTTTGAAGTCTACCTGAAGCTGTATGATCAGTTAAAGAGCGTATTTGCTGAAAGCGGGGCGATCCAATGAAGGCAGCGGTGCTGCATGCAAATGATGATATCAGGTATGAAGAATATCCGACTCCTGAAATCAGTGATGAAGAGGTACTTGTTAAAGTCCGGGCTTCCGGAGTATGTGGCTCGGATGTACCAAGAGTACTGAACAATGGTGCTCATTATTATCCCATTGTTTTAGGCCATGAATTCTCAGGTGAAATTGTTGAAAGAGGAAAAGAGGTAAAAAGTCTGAATGTAGGTGACAGGATTGCAGGTGTACCTCTTATTCCGTGTTTCAAATGCGATGATTGTCAGAAAGGCAGTTATTCACTGTGCAAGTTTTACAGCTTTATCGGCTCCAGAATACAGGGCAGCTTTGCCGAGTATGTCAAACTCCCGGCAAGAAACGCAATAAAATTTGATGCCGGCCTTTCCTTTGAACAAGGCGCCTTGTTTGAACCTTCAACAGTAGCGCTGCATGGTTTGCGGCACGCCGGCTTCCGGGGCGGAGAGGATACTGCCATTTTAGGCGCAGGCACCATCGGTTTGTTTACTGCTCAATGGGCTAAAATCTTTGGAGCAAAAAGAGTGTTTGTATTTGATATAGACAACGACCGGTTAAGTCTGGCAAAAAAAATGGGTGCCGATGTTGTAATAAATACGTTGGAGGACGGATTTAAGGACAGGGCTGAAGCGTTGACTGAAGATAAGGGTTTTGGCTTTGTATTTGAAACGGCGGGCTCAGATAATACGATGAAGCTTTCATTTGAAATAGCCGGCAATCGCTCAAAGCTTTGTTTCATAGGTACTCCAACCAGGGATCTGGTTTTTTCACCCAGGCTGTTTGAAAACATGCATCGTAAGGAATTTACTCTAACGGGTTCATGGATGTCATACAGCGCACCTTTTCCAGGAGCCGAGTGGGAACTGACAGCCCACTTCTTTTCCACAGGGGCTCTTAAGTATGATGAAGACATGATTTACAGCAAATTACCCTTATCCCAGGCTAAAAGAGCCTTCGATTATTATAAAATCCCCGGCAAGGTAAAGGGTAAAATACTACTAATGAATGAATAGGATGAGAATGATATGATACTGGCCATCAATATGAATCCTGCCATAGACAAGGTATATGCCGTGGATGACTTCCAGGTGGGCAAAGTCTTTCGGCCGCGTGCCATGACCGCTACTGCAGGCGGGAAAGGCTTGAACGTTGCAAGAGTGGCCCACCTGCTTGGAGAAAAAGTCATGGTTACCGGTCTGGTCGGAGGAAGCACAGGCAGGCAGATAGAGGAGAGCGTCAAGGAACAGGGAATGGACAGCCGATTTATCACTATTCAGGGTGAATCACGGATTTGCATAAATGTCACTGATGAAAAGAATATCACTTCAACAGAAATCCTGGAACCGGGGCCGGTTGTCACTCCTGAGGAAGGAGAGAAGTTTCTTGGGCGGTATCAGGAACTGCTTCAGGAATGTTCGGTAGTGACTGCTTCAGGAAGTCTTCCCAAAGGCATGCCCAGGGACTTATACGCCACTCTCATTCGTATGGCGGGGGAAAGCGGAAAAAAGTTCATATTGGATACCAGTGGAGAGTATTTTCTGGAAGGTATAAAGCAAAAGCCGTATATGATAAAACCAAATGCTGATGAGCTGACATCTGTCATGAAGAGGAAACCCAAAAATATGAGTGATTATGTGGATGCCTTAAGGAAGTTCAGGGAGCTGGGAATCCAGATGCCTGTAATTTCACTTGGGAAGCAGGGTTGTATGGCAGCACTGGAGGACGGCATCTACCACTTTACCACTCCGGAGATCAAGGTAGTTAATACTGTAGGTTCCGGCGATTCATTTGTTGCCGGCTGTGCAGCAGGGCTCCATCGCGGAATGCAGCCGGTGGAGATAATCAGGCTTGGCATGGCCTGCGGAACTGCCAATACACAATTCTTCAAAACCGGATGGGTAACCGTGGATAAGGTCAATACATTTCTTTCAATGATCAAGTATGAAAAATTATCAGAAATATAATAGAAAGGCAGGTCTGTAAATGGAGAAAGGTAATTTTATTGCAGCCGGCGACGGTGTCGATCCGGCTAAAGTCCCTCACAAAACCTTATATACCGGAGCCAGGATTCCGGCTATAGGTCTGGGTACCTTTGGTTCGGATCGCTACTCCGCAGAAGAGGTTGCTGAGGCAGTGAGAGGGGCTGTGTCTGTAGGATACAGACATATAGACTGTGCAGCGGTTTATGGAAATGAGCATTTAATAGGAGAGGTTCTAAGGGAGCTTATGCAGGCAGGGATAAAAAGGGAAGAATTGTGGATTACCTCAAAGCTATGGAATGATATGCATGGTGAAGGTGATGTACTGATTGCCTGTGCAAAAACTTTAAAGGATCTGAAGCTGGACTATCTGGATCTTTACCTGGTGCACTGGCCTTTCCCCAATCACCACCCTCCGGGCTGCAGTGTTGATACCAGGAACCCTGATGCGAAGCCCTACATACATGAAAACTATATGAAAACCTGGCGTCAGATGGAGAAGCTGGTTGATATGGGATTGGTAAGGCATATAGGCACCTCCAATATGACCATCCCAAAACTCGAATTGCTGCTGAGGGACGCCAGGATAAAACCTGCATGCAATCAGATGGAGCTGCATCCCCATTTCCAGCAGCCGGAATTATTCCAATTTGTGCTGGACAACGGTATAGTTCCTATCGGCTATAGTCCTATAGGCTCGCCCAGGCGTCCCGATCGGGACAGGACTGAGCAGGATACGGTGGACATAGAGGATCCCGTTATCGTTAAAATAGCAAAAAGGCTGAATGTACATCCTGCAGTGGTATGTGTAAAGTGGGCGGTTCAACGCGGTCAGATCCCCATTCCTTTTTCTGTTAACAGAGAGAAGTATTTAAGCAATCTATTGCATTCCACAATAGATCCTTTGACAGATGAAGAGATGAAGGAGATTGAAGGCATAGACAAGAATTGCAGACTTATAAAAGGCCAGGTATTCCTGTGGAAGGAAGACCAGTCATGGGAGGATTTATGGGATGTTAACGGGGTTATCCCGTCGTAAATAAATTGCATTCGAAAGGAGCAGACTATGATGACTGTGGAGCAGAAGCTTAAAGAAGTGGATAAGGTAATTGCACAAGGACCTTATGATGCCTCATGGGAATCCCTTTGTCATTATCCGGTGCCGCAATGGTATCAGGATGCCAAATTCGGTATATTCATACACTGGGGTGTTTATTCCGTTCCGGCTTTCTCCAGTGAATGGTATCCACGCTTTATGTATGATAAGGAAAGAAGGGAGTATGAACACCATATTAGAACATACGGCCCGCAAAAAGAGTTTGGATATAAGGACTTTATTCCAATGTTCAAGGCAGAGCATTTTAATGCCGACGAGTGGATGGACCTGTTTGAGCAGGCCGGTGCCAAATATGTAATGCCGGTTGCAGAACATCATGACGGTTTTCAAATGTATGAGAGTGAATTATCCAGATGGAATGCAAAAAACATGGGGCCCTGCAGGGATGTGATTGGTGAACTGAAGCAGGCAGCGGATAAGCGGGGACTGGTATTCTGCCTTTCAAATCATCGTGCAGAGCATTGCTGGTTCTTTAATAAGGGATTGGAATATGACAGTGATGTGACAGACCCGGCATATGAAGACTTTTATGGCAACCAGCAGGAGGGGGGCGATAAGACCCAGGATATTTATGTGGAACAGCCTTCTGAAGCTCATCTTAAGGGGTGGCTGGCCAGGGCATGCGAAATGGTGGACAAATACCGGCCGCAGGTTGTTTGGTTTGACTGGTGGATCCAAAACATTGCTTTCAAGCCCTATATCAAAAAGTTTGCAGCATATTACTATAACCGTGCTGTCCAATGGGGCCTGGATGTGGCCATCAACTACAAGTACCAGGCTTATGCCTTTCATTCGGCAGTTCTGGATATTGAACGCGGTGCACTGGATTACCTTCATCCGCGGTTCTGGCAGACAGATACTGCAATAGCCACCAACTCATGGGGTTATACTGAGGATAATCATTACAAAAACCCTGTTGATATCGTCTGTGATCTGGTGGATATAGTGAGCAAGAACGGCTGCATGCTTCTTAATGTGGGGCCGAAGGCAGATGGCACAATTACGGAAGAGGAAAGGTCGGTTCTACTGTCTGTCGGTGAGTGGCTGAAACGAAACGGAGAAGGCATATATGGTACAACTTACTGGCAGAAGTATGGGGAAGGGCCGACTAAGATTACGGGAGGTTACTTCCAGGATTCTGACCCAGTGCCTTATACATCAGAGGATATTAGGTTTACCTTTAAGAAGGGTAATCTGTATGCCTTTGTTATGAGATACCCCGACGATGGAAGGCTTTTAATCAGAAGTTATCCCCGGGATCCTGAAAACAAGTCCCAGACAGGTGAGTTTGATATTGAAGAAATTTCAGTCCTGGGCTATGAAGCAGATGTGACATTCAGTCAGGATTCGGAAGGTCTGCATATTCAGGTTAAAGGAAATATTAAAACAGACTACCCGGTTTGCCTGAAAATCAAAATAAACTAAAAACAAAGGCCGTTGACTTCTGTCAACGGCCTTGATACTACCGTCAGAGAGCCTCTCCGGTTTTCCGGTGATTAATAGTTTTCAACAAAAAGCTCGAAGTATGCCTGAGGATGCAGGCAGGTGGGGCAGGTATTCGGGGCAGAGTTTCCGGTATGTACATAACCGCACT
>DUOA01000069.1 GCA_012839095.1 Clostridiales bacterium | reverse complement strand
TTCAAGATTCTGCGTGCACCCAGGTAGCGGCTGGGATAACTTCCGGAATCCAAAGATCTGATTTCTACCTTTTTATTGGTAGACGATGCATGAATCATCTGATTATTCCCTATATATATTCCGACATGACCGGATGTGGTTCTGGAGCTGTATGGTTTGAATATAACCAAATCACCAGGGGCAAGATTACTCTTGGATACGGGAGTTCCGTTCTTCAGCTGAGACAATGCGCTCCGGTATAGACTGTAACCAAAATGTTTATAAACATAACTGGTAAATCCGGAGCAATCAAAGGCTTTGGGGCCGTTAGCTCCATATACGTAAGGCCTTCCAAGAAACTTCTTTGCGTAGTTGACAACATCCGTACCTGTAACAGAGCCGTTGCTTGGCGGCGGTGCATCCCCATTGCTTGGCGGCGGCGATGCATCACCATTGCCGGAAGAACCGGAATCCCCTCTTGATGTTGACGGTTTTGATGTTGGCTTTGGAGTTGGTTTCGGCGTCGGAGGCTTTTTGGTGCCGATAGCTATAATCTCATCAACAGGATCTTCCACAGTGGTTGTCTGAATGATTTCCCGTCCGATTTCCCTGCCGTTTTCACGTATAATGCGGACTTGGATTTCCTGTTTACCGTTTTTCCCCTTCTGAACAGTTTTGGTATTTCCCTGAAGCAGGGTATTATCATCCTGTTTTTTGGTATCAAAGGGGATATCCTCTTGGTAGGTAATAACTTCCTTGGTTATAACATTTAATAATTTCTTTTCAGCAGACAGTTTTATTACCTGACCCGGTCTTATTTTATTGGGGTTAATGTCGGGATTAAGTGCAATGATTTCATCCACATCCATTCCCATCTCCCTGGCGAGACCCCAGAAGGTATCATCGTCTCCTGCGATGTGCTCTACGACCCCTTCAGTTCTTTGCTGCAGGAGTTCAAGGGCTTCATCAGCACTTATCAGTTCTTCGTAGTCAACAGTAACCTGCACCAGGCTGAATTCTTCAGAAAATACTGCTTCTTCTACCGTGGTATTCTGAGAGGACTTCAGTTCATCGACATATGGTTTCTTAACAGCTTCAGCCAAAGCTTCTGCTTCTTCTGCAGAACGCACATAGCACAGTGTCTCACCGTTTATATTTATGGCACAAGCCTCAGCCTGCACTTTAACAGCCTTCTTCATTGCGCCGGCAATCTGAGATTCGCTGGTGTATGACGGGGTTTCCGTTTTCACTTCCTTGAAATATACATCTGCGCGGATACTTACATCCTCCGGATAATCATCTCTTATGTCTTCCATGGCAGCATCATAATATGCCAAACCTCTGGCTGCATATTTCACCAGCCCGACCTTTTGATCATTTACGTACATTTCATAGGATGCTTCCCTTTGATCTAAACCGGCAAATGATACCAGGGAAGATGCAAGCAGGACAGAAAGCAGCATTGAAACGGCCGCTTTGATATATTTCATAATGGAACCCCCTCAGGTCATACCTGTTTGTTACATTTTTGTTTCATAATTTTGCGTTTTTGTTACATTATAAAATATATTCGACATATTTTAAATAATTCCTGCCTGAAACATTTTTTTGTTTAAATATTTTTAAGCTGACTTAAAGCAGATCAACCCCTTCCTCCTGCTCCAGCCAATAGCAGTATTGGTCCTTGCAGGAGCAGGGGCTTCTGTGTTCACAGGGATCCAATTCCAGTATCTCCAGTATTTCCCGCTTATACTTCTTATACTTCTCATTATGTCTGTTCCACAAAGCATAAACACAACCAAATGCTGCTGTAGTTATCATAAGAGCATTAAAAAACAACCCCTCAAGAGGGGTAAGCAGTTCAGAAGAAGCAGTCCCGTCATGAAAGAGAGACGACCAGGTGCTCAGATACCGATCCATGTTACCCAGAAAGTAAACCCACAGCATTCCGGCAGCAGCACCAATCGGGATCATCAGAGTCATGCCGGTCCCCTTTTTACGATATACCTTCAGCAGCTTGTCTGTTTTTTTGTTTAGAGCATAACTCAGGGTAGACGGCCGCGGCATCTTATCCCCTCCTTTAATTTATCCAGCCGGCAGGCTCGTACCGTTACACTTCAGCTTATGAAGGCCGAACTGCAATTATTACTGCATTTATAAAGGGGAGGGCTATTTAACCTATTTTGTCAACTGAACACGACTATCAGGTCGATTTACTACAGAAGGCTTTTTAGGGCATGAGCTGCAACTGCAAATTCCCTGGGTCCTCCATCCGGCAGATCTGCTGTAATAACATCAGTTTCCAGTTCTGAGAAACCGGTGAAGTTGGCCAGGTGCGGCTCAAGTGAAAGGAAACCGCGGAATCCTTTGTCTTTCAATGCATCCAGGATTTCCTTCAGTTTTCCGTCACCCTGTCCGGCCGGAACAACCTGATGATTGCTGAAGAGTGCATCCTTGATATGTAAATATACTATGTGGTCCTGAAGCATGGTGAATGCTTTCGGATAGGTTTCCACATCACATTGAATAAAATTGGCAGGATCGAATATCAGCCTAAATGATTCACTGTTCAGGCTTTCTGCTAGATCAAGGCAGCGCTCAGGCGTATCACCATAGATATCCTTTTCATTTTCGTGAAGCAATGTAATGCCGCTCCCCTCTGCTGCTCCAAGAAAAGCCTTCCAGCGGTTTAGCACCTCTTCCCGGTATCGGGCGGGATCCTCTTCTCTGGGTATATAAAAGCTGAACATACGAATATAATCGGTCTCCAGTATTTTGGCAATTTCCAGAGTATGTCGGAACTTCTCCAGATGAGGGGTGAAATCATCTGTAATCTGAATTTTGCCAATAGGTGATCCTACTGCAGATATACGAAAATCTTGTTCATCCAGCTGATTCTTGATTCTCTTTACTTCCTCCAGTGTATAATCCGTTATATTTCTTCCATTTACCCCCCGCATTTCAATGTATTGAATCCCATGCTGCTTCAGTACTTCCATCTGAACTTTCAGATCTGGATCAATCTCATCTGCGAAAGCGGACAAAACAAAGTTGTAATTCATGCAATATCCTTCCTTTCATAATTTAAATGCAATTGACTATCCACTTCGTTTCATTTAGGACATAAATTTAACATAAAACAGAAAAATATTTTTGGTTGTCCGGTCCCCCTTATTATACAACAATTGCTAAGGGATATACAGTATATGGTGCCATATTGCCCGAACCATGCATAAAGCCTTAATAATGCAGATAAGGCCGCCATGGCCGGACTGTCAAAGTTGATTATATTTTATAAGCGGGATATAATAGATATAATATCTCCAATAATATATTAATCACATTATATATAGTTCATTAGCAGGATTAGCCGGACAAAATTCAAGCAGCAAAGGATTCTTAAGCAGTTCAGCTTATCCTCTGTACTATTTCTGATGTTAAAACGAAGTAAAAGTGAGAACAGGTGAAATAATGGATTGCTTCATTGGGATTGACATCGGTTCAACAACTGTAAAAGCAGTTGTACTGGATGAACACAAAAATATACAATACAAACATTACGGCAGGCATTACGCCAGGGTGAGGGAGACAACTGTACAGCTGATAGACGATCTGAAAGATCTTCTGAAGGGGAAGCGTCTGAAAGTTGCTATTACAGGTTCAGTAGGACTGGGTTTGTCCAGGGATACCGGAATAGAATTTGTACAGGAGGTATTTGCCACCAGAATAGCAGTTGAAGATTGCTTATGCAATGTTGATGTTGTTATTGAACTGGGAGGAGAAGATGCAAAAATCCTCTTCCTTACCGGCGGTACGGAAGAAAGAATGAATGGCAGCTGTGCCGGTGGTACAGGGGCATTTATCGATCAAATGGCCTCCCTCCTGAATGTTTCTTTAGAGGAATTGGACACACTGAGTTTTAAACACGAGAAAATATACAGCATAGCTTCCAGGTGTGGTGTGTTTGCCAAATCCGACATACAACCTCTGCTCAATCAGGGGGCAAACAAAGCCGATATAGCTGCCAGTATATATCAGGCGGTGGTTGATCAGACAATAGGCGGATTGGCCCAGGGGCGGACCATCAGGGGCAGGGTGGCTTTTCTGGGAGGCCCGCTTACCTTTCAGAAAGGGCTTCAGGAACGTTTTGTTGAAACATTGGGGCTGGACCGGGAGCATGCCTTGTTTCCTAAAAATGCCGAGTTTTACGTTGCCCTGGGAGCTGCACTTTACAGCATGAACCGGACTGCCATGGATTACAATGAACTGATGGACAAGCTTAAGCAGTCGCTGACCTATAAAAATATTTTAAGATCTCTTCCGCCTTTGTTTGAATCCGAAAAACAGTATCAGGAATTCAAAAGCAGGCACAGCCAAGACAAAGTAAGACATGTTGATATCAGCACATATACAGGTGATGCATATCTTGGCATAGATGCCGGCTCTACCACCATAAAACTGGTCTTGATATCCCCCGATGGAGACCTCCTGTATAGTTTCTATCAATCCAATTATGGAGAACCCATTCCCTTAGTTAAGGAACATCTTCAAAGGATATATCAGCTCGGAGCAGGCAGAATCCGCATTTGCTCCGGTGCCTCTACCGGATATGGGGAAGAACTGATAAGGCATGCTTTTCATTTGGATGGAAATATAGTTGAAACCATTGCCCATTTTTTTGCAGCCCGTTTTTTTAATCCACGGGTAGATTTCATTTTGGATATAGGCGGTCAGGATATCAAGTGCTTTAAGATTAAGAACAATGCAGTAGACTCCATCATGCTGAATGAAGCTTGCTCATCAGGCTGTGGTTCCTTTATTGATACCTATTCCCAGGCGCTGGGATATCCAATAGAAGAATTTGCGAAACTGGGACTTTTCGCTGAGCACCCGGTGGATCTGGGATCCAGATGCACGGTTTTTATGAATTCTTCCATTAAACAGGCACAAAAAGACGGAGCCGATATTTCCGATATTTCTGCCGGTCTGGCAGTCAGCATCGTAAAAAATGCATTATACAAGGTAATCCGCGTTTCCTCCCCCGATGAGCTGGGCGATAATATAGTTGTACAGGGTGGAACCTTTCTCAATGATGCTATTTTGCGCAGCTTTGAAATGGAAACAGAAAAGGAGGTAACCAGGCCGCCCATAGCAGGTCTCATGGGTGCATTCGGGGCAGCCTTGTATGCAAAGTCCCTGAACAAGACAGAATCCTCCATTTTAAATGCATTGGAACTGGCTAAGTTCACCCATACGGCAAAAGCTGCCCAGTGCAGGCTCTGTACCAATAATTGCAGGCTTACAGTGAACCTGTTTTCCGGTAATGCCAGATACATTTCCGGCAATCGCTGCGAAAGACCTCTTGGCAGTAAAGATAAGACCAGACTTCCCAATGCATATGCATACAAGCTGAAACGTCTGGAGGAATATAAGCCCCTGAAAAATGCGCCTCTGGGCAGAATAGGCCTGCCCATGGGGCTGAACATGTATGAGAACCTGCCCTTCTGGCATACCCTTTTGTCCGATGTGGGCTTTGAGGTAGTTCTGTCCGGCCATTCCACCAGAGAATTGTATACAAAGGGGCAGCATACCATCCCCTCCGATACGGTATGCTATCCTGCCAAGCTGATGCACGGTCATATTGAACAATTGCTGGAACAGGACATAGAAACAATATTCTACCCCTGCATGACCTATAACTTTGACGAAGACCTTGGAGACAACCATTACAATTGCCCTGTGGTTGCCTATTACCCCGAACTTTTAAAAGCAAATGTCTCGGCTTTGGCTGAAATTGAATTCCACTGCCCTTATTTTTCCCTGTCGAATAAAAAGCAGTTCACAAAGCGAGCGAGCAGTTATTTTAAGGAAATGTTTAATATACCGGCAAGGGTTACCAAAGCAGCAGTAGAAAAAGCATATATTGAACAATTCCGCTATATGGACGATATCAGAAAATATGGACTTACTGCCATACAGTATGCAAAGGAGAATAATCGAAATATTATTGTGCTGGCAGGCAGGCCTTATCATGTTGATAAGGAGGTTAATCATGGCATCGATCAATTAATTCAAGCCCTGGGCCTGGTTGTTATAACCGAGGACTGTATCAGCTGCCTGGAAAAAAAGCAAAAGGTACAGGTTCTGGACCAATGGACCTATCATTCCCGGCTGTATGCAGCAGCCCATTATGTAACAAGATGCAAAAATATGCAATTGGTTCAGCTGGTTTCCTTTGGCTGCGGGCTGGATGCCATTACAACTGATGAGGTAAGAGACATTCTGGAATCCAAAGGCAAGTTCTACACCCAGATAAAAATCGATGAAATAAGCAATCTGGGTGCTGCAAAAATCAGACTGCGCAGTCTGATTGCAGCTGTCTCATTACAGGGAGAGATATGATGAGCAAATTGAAATATACAAAAGACGGCAGACTGCTGTTTACAAAAGAAATGAAAAAAGAATACACCATACTGATGCCAATGATGATGCCCATCCACTTTACCTTCCTGAAAAATATTCTGACTAAATACGGATACAGGATGAAGCTGCTTAAGACAACCCATGCTAGGATTGTGGATGAAGGCTTACAAAATGTACATAATGATACCTGCTATCCCGCCCTTCTTGTAATCGGACAGCTGCTGGATGCCATCAAAAAGGGAGAGTGCAGTATTGACAGGACAGCACTTATTATTACGCAAACCGGCGGAGGATGTCGTGCATCCAACTATATATATCTGCTTCGAAAGGCATTGAAGAAAAACGGCCTCAGCCATATCCCCGTAATTTCATTTAATTTAAATGGGATGGAAAAAAACCCGGGTTTTATAATCACTCCGGGCATGCTGGTTCAATTGATATATGCTGTCCTTTACGGTGATATTCTGATGCTTTTGTCCAATCAGACCCGTCCCTATGAAGTCGAGCAGGGTGCTTCGGACAATCTGACGAATAAATGGATCAGGCAGCTGAGCCGGGAACTCAGAGGCAGCAGTTTCCTGAACACTAAAAAAGTAAAAAAAAGAATGGAGCAGATTGCAGCCGACTTCGCAGCTGTTCCGGTTAAGAAAACTGATAAGGTAAAGGTGGGCATAGTCGGTGAGATATACATGAAATACTCACCGCTGGGCAATAATAACCTGGAAGATTTTCTTCAGCAGGAAGATGCAGAAGTGGAAGTACCCGGACTTTTGGATTTTATTATATATACCTGCGACAATGGGGCCACAGATGCAAGACTTTACGGAATCAACAGAGGGACCTCCATTCTCTCATCCATCCTGAAAAACTATCTTGTAAAAATGCAGAATTTGCTTATAGAAGCAGTAAGAAGCCAGCCTTGCTTTCGAGCTCCCTCTCCTTATGACCATATCAAATCACTGGTCCAGGGATATATCGGAACAGGAGTCAAGATGGGAGAGGGCTGGCTGCTTACAGCGGAAATGCTGGATTTAATTTCTTCCGGTGTTAATAATATAGTTTGCACCCAGCCCTTCGGCTGTCTTCCCAACCATATCTCCGGAAAGGGTATGATACGGAAGATAAAAGAGAATTATCCCAACGCCAATATAGTTGCTATCGACTATGATCCGGGTGCAACCAGGATCAACCAGGAAAACCGCATCAAGCTAATGCTGTCTGTGGCTAAGTTGAACCTGCTGAAACTTACCCGCTGACACTCTGTTTGCTGTTTCAGCAGAATCAAAAAAGGGGAGGCTTAACCTCCCCCTATATATATTTCTTTACTCCAATATCAGTTCAATCTGTGCGTGCTCGGATGCATTAATCGTAATGTCCGTCCCTGTTAAATTTTCCAGTTTGTTATTTCTCTGAGTTCCAAACAGGTCGCCTATCCGATACTCGGCCTCACCATCATCGCCTCTTCCGGTATCTATAGTCAAGCCTTTAAAGGTGACATTCTTCAGTTCCGAACCGTTTGCCTGCGCAGCAAGAGCGCCTGCAGTTACATTAATACCGGAATTTATGTTCATGTTTACCTTCATATTCTCAAAGGTCAGATTTTCGATATAGGCTCCATCCAGTATCCGGAACAATCCAATTTCCTTACTGGTATCCGTATCAATCTTTCTGCTGTTGACACGAATGGTCATGTTTCTCAGGGTATGACCGTTTCCACGTATCTCACCGCTGAATTTTTCAAGAGGTTCAAGCAATATACCGCTGAAATCAAGATCGCTGTTTATTACATAACCTTCAATAGGATTACCGGAAGTATCCGTCTCAAAAAATCCATATTTACTTCCCTGTTTCAAATCATCCAGGCTGGTAACACGTACAAAGCTGCCCGTTTCATACAGCAGATATACAACCTTGTCGACTGTATTTTTTTCATAGTGCTGAATATGTTCCTCAATAATTCTATCCTTGCGCCTGGCTATTTCTTCTCTGGCTGCAGGGTCATCAGTTGTAATCTCATATCCCAGTTTATTGATAAACAAGTCTGATGTATCCGTCTCCGTACTTATTTCTTCTTCCGACGGAGCTGTATATTCCACCTTTCTGATATACTGTGGGAACTCTTCATACAGCTGAGCATAGATTTCTTCGTTGGAAGGAATAAGTTCCTGATGGGTGTATTCCGTAAAATCATAGGGAACTTTGCCTTCGCGATCGGCAAAGTAACCGGCAAAAGAATAACCACTTTTAGCTATGAGCCTTTCTGCCGCTCCTGATAAGGGTTGGATCGGCGAATCAGTGGTTATGTTCTTGGTAAACAAAACCTCCCCTGTTTCTGCATCCACGTAATCAACTTTTGCCTGAGGGATCCATCGGGCATAGAGGGTCATGTCGCCCTGGACCCTGTCCTCGTCAAAATCCCATCTGTCTTCTGCTCTGAAGGAATATCCTACTATATTCCCATCTTTATCTGTTATATCCTCTTTGGCAGTATACCATCCGGCAAGTATATAACCATCTTTCACAGGTTCAATAAGCATATTGGTGGTGCCTGACGGTTTAAAAATATAAGAGTTGGTCATATAATAAGTCTCACGGATTTCACGTGAATTAACAAGCCCGCCCAGAGCATCATATATAACTGTACAGTCATAACCCCAGGAACCCGGGTCTGCCACATTGTCGCTGACTCTGCAGGAGCCTAATAGAATGCTGACTGCTATCAGCACTGCCAGGGCTGTCATGCGGTGCAATTTTCCATTTCTTTTCATGTCAGTGTTTTCCCCCTAGTTGGTACGAGTACGGCCTTTACTGGCGAAACCATACTTTAATGCAGAATAATATAAACAAGGCAAACGAACCAAAAACAATAATTGCGAACAAAAGATGAGAAGCAACCGTACCCAGTACAATACTTCTGCGTTCCTCTTTTGTAAGTTGGATCGTATCCTTTTTTTCCTTTTTCTTTCCAAATTCGTCAAAGGCAGTCCGCCTTATTAAGGATCGGGGCATGCCGTCTATATTCATATTGGCTATTACCCTGCCATCATCAACAAAATCTGTTGTTCTTTTCTTTTTTTTCATTTATAACATCCAATCTAATCCTGGCTGTACAAATGACATGCAACCTTGTGGTTTTCCTCATACTCTTTGAAAACAGGAGCCTTTTCAGCACATATCGGCATGGCATTTGGACATCTGGTACGGAATTTGCAGCCTGACGGTGGATTGACAGGGCTGGGGATATCCCCCTCCAGGATAATTCTGTTCATCTTTACATCCGGGTTGGATACAGGCACAGCGGATAAAAGGGCCTTTGTATAGGGATGCATGGGGTTGGCAAAGATTTTCTTCTTGTCGCCCATTTCCATCATGCTGCCCAAATACATCACGCCTATGGTGTCCGACAGGTATTCCACAACCGAAAGATCGTGGGATATAAATAAATATGTGTATCCGTACTGCTCCTGCAGATCCTTCATCAGATTGATAATCTGTGCCTGAATGGATACATCAAGCGCGCTCAGAGGCTCATCACATATGATAAACTTCGGCTTTAAAGCTACTGCCCTGGCGATGCTGATTCTCTGTCTCTGCCCGCCTGAGAACTCATGGGGATAGCGATAATAAAAATGAGGCTGCAATCCACAATCCCGCATAACCTTAAGAATATATGCCCGGTATTCGGATTTGGGCACAATTTTATGTTCTTTTACGGCTTCACCGATAATCTCCCCTATAGGCATGCGCGGTGACAAGCTTGAATATGGATCCTGGAATATCATCTGCATTTGCGGCCGCATCTTTCTGAGCCTTGCGGGAGGTATTTTGGAAAGATCCCTGCCTTCAAAGAAAACTTTTCCGTCAGTAACCTCATGCAGTCTCAGGATAGTGCGTCCAACGGTTGTCTTACCGCATCCGGATTCACCTACAAGCCCCATCGTGGTTCCCCGTTTAATGGAAAATGAAACATCATCAACAGCCTTGACATAGGATCTGCTCTTGCCAAGAACAAACTTGGAGATGGGGTAGTACTTCTTCAGATTGTATACTTCCAGTATATTATCGCTATTGTTTGCATACTCCATCATTTCAATTGCCATTATTTTCTACCTCGACTCTTCTCTTTTTCTGCTCCTCCAAGCCTTCACCATAGTACAAATGACAGGCCGCTGAATGGCTTTCAGAAAACTCTACAATATCAGGGTATTCTTTCCAACAAACATTCATTGCATAGTCACATCGGTTGCAGAAATAACAATAATCAGGCATGTTTATAGGATTCGGCACCTGTCCTCTGATGCTGTACAAGCGGTTGTCCTTCGTATCGCCGCTT
Source organism: Clostridiales bacterium (assembly GCA_012839095.1). Lineage (GTDB taxonomy): Bacteria > Bacillota > Clostridia > Caldicoprobacterales > DTU083 > DUOA01. The sequence goes on along the minus strand of DUOA01000069.1, from coordinate 42,809 downwards.
GGCTTTGATTTCATCAGACCGATGGTATAGGGGTGCTTGGGATTGTGAAAGATCTCTCTTACAGTTCCCTGCTCAATTATTCTGCCTGCATACATAACCACAACATAATCGGCCATCTCAGCTATAACTCCCAGATCATGGGTAATCAGCATTATGCTTCCATTTATTTTATCCTTAACATCCCGCAAAAGCTCCAGTATCTGGGCCTGAATGGTAACATCCAGTGCGGTAGTAGGTTCATCAGCAATTATTAACCTGGGATCACAGGACAAGGCCATAGCTATCATAACACGCTGCCGCATTCCGCCGGAAAGCTCATGGGGATAGCTGTTGTATACCTTTTCCACATCTGCAATTCCCACAAGATTGAGCATCTCAATGGACCTGGCTTTTGCGGATTCGGAGGTTGCTCCTTTTGTATGCAGAAGAACTACCTCATCCATCTGTTCTCCTATTTTGAATACGGGATTTAAGCTGGTCATTGGCTCCTGGAATATCATTGATATTTCCTTGCCGCGGATTTCCAGCATTTTATCCCTGGGCATTTTTGTTATCTCATAACACTTGCCATTGATATCCTGATATCGAATGCTGCCTTCCACAATCTGTCCCTGTGGTGCCTGAACAAGCTGCATGAGTGAAAGACTGGTAACCGACTTGCCGCAGCCGGATTCTCCAACCACACCTACTATCTTCCCTTGTGGTATATCAAAGGTAACTCCGTTTACAGACTTTACTGTACCCAGGTCTGTGAAGAAATAGGTGTGGAGATTATCGAACTCAACTACATTGGAAGGATCCCTCATCTGTGTAAGATACTCTTCCTCAGGTACATTCTTCCTGTTTTTTTCTCTTTCATATTGTTTCATTATCTTTCTGTTTTCTCTGCTTATGCGTCTTTCTTCGCGCAGAGTCAGATACATTGTATTATCAAGGTCTTCTGTGCCTTCAACTTTTCTGCGTTTTAACATATCCAGTAAACCCATGGTTCCACCTACCTTTTCATTCTGGGATCAAATGCGTCTCTGAGACCATCACCGATAAAGCTGAATCCCAAAACTGCAATTACTATTAACAATCCTGCAGGAACCCACATATTTGGATAATTGGCCAGGATTTCCTGTCCTTTCGACGGATCTGCAAGTGCTATCATGGAGCCCCAGGCTGCTCGGGGAAAGGGAACTCCCAGACCCAGATAAGACAGAGTTGACTCGTAGAGAATAACTCCGCCGAGACCCAAAGTAGCGGTGACAATCAACTGCGGCATCGCGTTTGGTACAAGATGTCTGAAAATACGGTGAAATGCCCGGATGCCTGTAGTTTCCGCAGCCATCATATATTCCTGCTCTCTTAACATCAGAATCTGGCCCCTTACTATACGAGCGGTGCCTGTCCAACCCATGAGAGTCAAAAAAGCCATCAGGTAATAAATACGGTGCTCCGCCGGTATGCTTTCAATTGAGTTTATGGTAGCTGAAAGCACCAGCAGAATGGGCAAGCCCGGTAAACAGGCAAATATATCGACGATTCTCATTACCAGTTGATCCACCCATTTGCCAAAGTAACCGGCTAATCCGCCCAAGATTACTCCTATCACTGTTTCCAGAAAAATTACTATAAATGATATCACCAGTGATATCCGGCCGCCATACATGAGGCGGGTAAATATATCGAAACCAGACGTGTCTGTGCCGAGCCAATGTTCAGCAGAAGGCGGTGCCTTAAAGATTACCAGCGTCTGGGATTTGTCATAGTAAGTGTATTCTTTTCCATCCGGTCCGGGAAATTCAGCTTTGGTAATCATATCAGAATTACGCTCTATTTTAAAAACCTGTGTCTCCTTATAGCCCCATGTGGCGTCTACAATCAGGGGGCCGACAAATGAAAATAAAAACAAAAATATTATCATGGCCAGTCCTACGATTGACAATTTGCTTTTGAAAAATCGTTTGGCCACCATACGTCCAGGAGAAATCACTTTGAAATGCTGAGCTGCAGCCAGTTCAGCATGGTCATTGTTTTCTTCGTTGCTATTTATTATAATGTCTTTTTCCTTATCTACTGCCATTTTTTTCACCCCTTACACCCCTTAAGATAGTTTGACACGGGGGTCAACCACCATGTACATTATATCCGATATCAGCATACCTGCCACGGTGAGGATGGATAAAAACATATTATAACCCATGATAAAAGGAATATCTCCCTGCTGAGTAGCCCTCAGGGCCATATAGCCAATACCTGGGATGGCAAAAACGGTTTCTGTTATCATTGCACCGCCAAACAGACCGGGCAGCATACCGGAAAGGGATGTAACCAGTGGTATCATTGTATTTCTGAATGCATGTTTGTAAACTACAACCGGTTCGGATAAACCCTTGGCACGGGCAGTTCTGATATAGTCAGAACCCAATACCTCAAGCATATTGGTTCTGGTAAACCTCATGGTACCTCCGACACTTAACAGTGTGAGCACTGATATAGGCATCACCAGATGCCATGCCTTATCAAAAAATATCTGCAGATGTGCATCTTTTGCAAAGATTTTAGTTGCTGTGGTCAGACCCTGCAATGGCAGGATACCCAGCCGTATTGCAAAGACATTCATAAACAATGCTGACAGAAAGAAAGAAGGCAAAGCCGTGCCCATCATGGCAAATACCGATACAGTATAGTCATATGCACTGTATTGATTGACAGATGCCTTGATCCCCATTGGTATGCCAATGATTATCTGCAGCAAATATGAGATAAAAGCAATTGCAAAGGATATCCATATATAATCGGACAATACAGCTGTAACAGGCTTTCCATACAGGAATGAATATCCAAGATCCCCTTTCATTGTACTGGTCAGCCATGCCATATAGCTCTTAATTATACCGGTAAAGCTTTTGTCAGCAAGTCCATACAGCTCCTTCAGGCGCTGGACGTCTTCCATGGTCATGGCTCCGCTTTGCAGGGCAGCTGCTGTCTGATTGTCAATATAGTCAGCAGGCATCAGCATGGAAAGCAGATAGATTAATGCCGATACACCTAACAATATAAGCAAGGACAATGCAATTCTTCTAAGAAAATATTTCCACATAACTATCCTCAATCCCTTAAGAAGTGGTACAAGGCTTAAATAAGATATTCAAGCCTTGTACCCTTGTTTCCAACTACTTTATCTCAATTAATCAGTTCAGCTCAACATTCCAGATATAGCTGAGCGGGCTCTGGAAAGGTGTTACATCTTCGCCGCTGAACAGGCTTGCGCTATTAATTACATCTTTATTGTAAACATACATATTCTTTCTCTGATAGGTCGGTATCTCAACTGCCAGACCAGTGGACAGCTCCAATGCCCTCTTATAGATAGCTTTTCGTTCTTCCTGATCAAGAGTGGAACGTCCGGCCATAATCAGTTCATTGAGCTCTACCAGCATGGCTTTCTCTTCTTCACTACCATTCTCAAACAGATAATAGAGACCGCTTCTTGCAGCTGAGGTTCCCTGGTTTACTGCCGGATCGGAGTACCAAATCTGGAACATATCGGGGTCAACACCGCCGCTGCCCCATGCTGCTGCCCATACCTGAATACCGGACTCATATGCGGTGCTCAGTTTGGAGAGCAGATTTGTGTCTGATTCCAGCTCAACCTTTACACCAATCTTCTCCAGCACCTGCTGAGAGTCGATGAATATGGAGCCTGCCGGATGGTCTTTAGCCTCAGAAGGCAGGGTGAACTTAAATGTTACCTGTTGTCCTTCTTTTTCATGGCCTTCGGGATACATCATGATATTTTTAGCCTCGTCATAGATGTATCCGGCTTCCAGGAACAACTGCTTGGATGTCTCACCTGTTCCGTCATAGGGGAAGAGGTTTTCAGGATTATCCGGGTAAGCCCAGAGGATCTTCGTCATTGTGCGATAGTTTACACTTGCAAGCTCACCATAGTAATCGTCTATGGACAGCTGAACATTAAAGGAATGAGCAAGAGCTTTTCTTACTTCAAACTCGGGTATAGCCTGCCCCTGTATGCCAATGTAACCGTAGCCGTCATTGTCAACCAGAGTATAGGCAAGTTTTGCATAATCTCCCTCACCGGAGGTTATATCATTAATGATTGTCATGGAAGCAGAGGGATCCGAGTAGTGTACAGTACCTGTCTTTACAGCGTCAAGCTCAGCACCCAATGAAATTTCCTGATAGCGGAATGTCTGAATCTTGGGAGAACCAAGCATGAAGTCGTCATTTGCTGTATAGGTAACCACATTGTCTTTGTATTCCTGGAATACATACGGGCCGGCACCAACCGGTCTGTCATTCTTGGTTTTCAGGAAATCCATGAATTCCTTGCTGCCGGTATCCACTCCGTTTTCATTTAAGGTACCTGTATACCCATCGGTATAATAATGGAAGGGAGTTACTGAGACGCCCAGTTTGAAGATAGCTGTGGGATCCACGCCTTCGATAACAACTTTCACATATTCTCTTTCCACGCCGTCATCGCTGGTTACGGTTCCGGTGGTGATTCCGCTAATGCTGGGAACGCCGCCTTCTACCTGTCCTTCAGCAGCTATATAAGCTTCCTTAACATAATCCTGGATGGTCAGATCGCCGGCTTTTTCATAGTTAATTCCGGCATCGCTTAAGTCGTATCCATATGCATCCAGAATATTCTCCCAATATACTTTGGCATCGACTGTGTCTGTAGTCAGATCATATGTTTTACCCATAGAGTCGGTGAAGGCTCCTTCTTCATCAACTTCACCGAAGCCCCACAATACCATGCCGAATGCTGCCTGCATGTTGGAATTTTCTGCTACCTGGTCAGGGGTATAAGGTGCAAAATAACTTTCAATATAGCTTGCATAATTAGTATTTACGTAATCGATAATCTCCTGCGCGAATTTAATACCGGCTTCGTCCAGATAACTCCAGAACTTTTCCTGTACTTCCATTGCTACGCCGTCAGCAGGATTTATGGTGAAGGTTCCATCCTCATTGGCCGTAATGCCGGCTTCCAGAATGGCATCAACTGTTTTAAGAACATCGGCGCTTGTTTGCAGGCGATATTCATTTATACCCTGAATTTTCATTGTATAGAAGGTGGAAGAACCATCATAGGCAGGATCACTCAGTACATACATGGAGAACAGAACGTCTTTAGCTGTAACCGGTGTTCCGTCTGAGAAGGTGATTCCATTCTTCAGAACAAAGGTATAGGTAGACAGGGTGTTATCAGCGCTTACTTCCATGGTGTAGTCGTAAGCAAAGCTGGGTACGTCAATTCCCGCTTCCGGTTCCCCGTCCTTGTTGTAATGAAGCAGACCGATTTGGGTCATGCCTACTACGTCTGTGTCGTAAGCTGATGTGGCAAAGAAGGGGCTGAATTTGCCGTCCAATGTGCCTGTGCTTACAACCAATGGATTGGTTGCATTGTTGCCTGTACGGGGGGTAACCCTGGCATCATACCTGTCGGCAGGAAGGTCGGGAAGAACTTCCACCGGCTCGTCTGTCGGCTCGGGTGTTTCAGCCGGAGCAGGTGTGGGTGTTGGATCCGGATCTACTGCCGTCGGGGTACAGCTTACTGCTGTAAAGATTAATATAAGTGTCACTATCAGCGCAAGCGACCCCTTGAAAGCTTTGATCTTCATAATTTTCTCCTCCTTAAAGCATTTTTATAACTATAACATGAAGTTATATATCCTTCAAGTTATAATTCTATCAGTAAATATATTTATAAATATATATTATTTTAACAGAGAATCTGCAATGATACAAGAATGATTGCATTCAACCGTGTCCTTATCCTGCATTTTCATTCTTTTTCTGCTTATCAATCTCATATTATGTGTACACTATTAGGATAACATTATACCGATATATTGTTTATAATGCAAGAACTTATGCATCAATTCCCCGTTCCATTATATGACATACGGAAAAAGAAGAAAAGGCATCCAAAACAGGTCTTCCCGTCCCAGATGCCTGCACGCTCTTTATCCTGCCATATTTCCCGGGCGCCTGTTGTATCCGGAAAATATGGCTAATTATCTACCTGATTCATTTCATTTGATTCAAGAAGACCCCTGGCATCCAGAATAGGTTCAACAAACAGAACTCCTTTACCGGGTTCATCCAGTTGCAAGCCTTCAGATAAAGCATTTACAACCTTGTCTATTAAATGGTTTGGCGTCAGAATTATTACAAGCTCCTTTTCAGGCTCGATTTCTATACCAAACAGTTTTGTGGCAATATCAGCACCGGCACCTCTGCCATGCAGAATGGTTCCGCCCCGAACACCTGCGCTGCGTGCGATATCCATCACTTCGTCTGACACGCCGCGATCAACTATCACAGTAAGTTTCTTGAACATGCTCTCTTCCTCCATATATGGCGCTGTATTAATAACAACCTGCTTTTTGTCGGTCTTTTGCCCTGAAAAACCTGTTCCGCTTAATACCGGCGTTATATAGGCAATGCCATGACCGGGTTTTGCCAATTGAAGTTCCCTGTCAAAGTAATCCAGCATTTCCTCAGCTTTTTCCTTTATAAGCAGAAAATTAACAATCTCTTTCTTCTCGCTCTTAATCCCGAGAAAGTTCAGTATGGAGCTGCTCACTGTACCTCTTCCAATCATTACCATTCCGCCCCGGATCCCTTTTTCCTTGGCGAGACGGACACATTTATGACATTGATTTTCAGTCAGGATAAGTGTCAGCATCCGAACCTTGTCAATATGCGAAGCATCCATTTGAGTATCCATGCTTACCTCCATTTATTACTGTTTGGATTTCTTAACTTCTGATGCCTTGCGTGTTTTTGCCTGATAAAGCGCGCCTAAAATTTCTATTGCAATAACAGGCATCATGGCAACTATTGCAATCATTCCAAATCCATCTGACACCAGGTCAGCATGCGGTACCTGGGCTGCAATTCCCTGTACAAAGGCAAGGGAAAAAGTTGCAGTCATTGGTCCTGATGCCACACCGCCTGCATCATATGCTATACCGACAAACAAGTCAGGTACATAATATGCAAGCAATGCGGCAAGACCGAAACCAGGCAGCAGATACATCCATAACTGAAGGCCGGGAATAAGAATCCGAAGTGCCGACATAAAGATGGACATACCAACAGCTATGGAGAAAAAAATTAGAACCAGCAATCGGTTTACCGAACCGCCGGTGACTTCTTCAACCTGGTGAGTCAGTACGTGAACAGCCGGTTCTGCAAGAACTGTAGTCAGTCCCAGAAGCAGTGAAACTGCAAGAACCGGTATCTTTGATTCCATGGCAGCTAGCTGCAATCCTGTCTGTATACCCACTGCCATAAAGCCGCCGTTAACACCCAGCAAAAACACAACCAGACCTAAAAAGGTCAGAATAACACCACGGGAGATATCCAAAACACGGCTTTTCTTGTGTTTAAAAGCAAATATCTGAAAAAGAACATATACCGCTATAATAGGCAGGAGGGACAAAAAGGCCTCCCAGGCAAGAGGCAGAATCCTGGAACCATAAACATCCAGCAAATTTGAACTGGTTATGATCTGCTCCGGCAATTCTCCGTCCATCTTTTCAATACCAAATATTATGCCGGTAATCAATACTCCAAGTATGGCACCTGTCGAAGATATCCCCACAAGACCAAAGCTGTCTGCTTCACTCTCTCTGCTGTCCTTTTTCAGGGCTGATATTCCTGCTGCCAAGGCCAGCATGAAGGGGACAGTAATGGCACCTGTAGTTGCTCCGGAGGCATCAAATGCAATGGCAATAAAGTCAACCGATGAAAAAATGGAAAGAATAAAAATCAGGCCGTATGCAGCTGTAAATACAAATTTCAAAGGAACACTCCGAAGTATGCGAAGCATTCCCAGTGTCATCATTACGCCCAGCCCAATAGAGACAACCACAACCATTAAAGTTTTACCAAACAGTCCCAGTGTAACGGCATCTACCTGACCAGCAAGTATATGTAAATCGGGCTCAGCATATGATATAAAAAAACCTAAGATCAGGCTGATTGTAATAATGGATGCATAGCCTTTTGAATGTGCAAGTGAACTGCCAATATTATGGCCTATGGGTTCCAACCCCTGATCTATACCAAACAGGAATACAGTGAGACCTATAACAATAAGTAACGAACCCACGAGAAAGGCATTCAGCATGCCCGGATCCAAAGGGCTTATTGTAAAATGAAGAATCAGTACTATAATTGTAATCGGCAGAACTGATGCCAGCACTTCTTTTAATTTACTTTTCAGTTCGTTCAATCCAACACCTCTTAGTCAGTAGTACATCATTGTTTGCTTTTTCTGTCAAAAAACATTTTATATTTACTTCTTGAGTATATTATTTCACTTTAAAGTTGTCAAGTTGCATAAAACCATCTCTACAGGCATCTGCCATGTAAACGAATTTGCTGTTATTATTTGTCCGTATATTTACTTACTATTGCTTTCATTTCTCCCCAGCATGCTTCCATGTCAGAAACCAGTTTAAACTGGGTACGGCACCGATCCAGGTTATGCTCTTCCCTGTGCACCTTAAAATAGGTATCTCCTGACAGATAATCAGTTAGAAACCTTATGCCGCATTCAAGGGTCATCAATTTTGCTCCCATGGGCAGATTCTCTATTTCATATGGAGTCAGCACGTCTCCGGCAACCTCCAGCCAGCCTTTTGTGTAAGCTTCAAAAAGCTCCAGTTCAAAGTTGACTTTTGATAGATCCTGCTCGTCTTCCGCCGCATAGGTAGCGCCAAAGCGGATTGAATCCCCATAATCGTATAAGGACAAGCCCGGCATAACTGTATCAAGGTCAATGACACAAATGCCTTCTCCTGTCTCTTTATCGATTAACACATTGTTCAGCTTGGTATCGTTGTGAGTGACCCTCAAGGGCAGTTTTCCCGATTTCAGCAAGTCGATCAGCTTGTGGGTATCCTTTTCCCGCTCTAAAGCAAAGGCAATTTCCCGGGATACATTTTTTGCGCGTCCGCAAATGTCCCTGTTCAGAGCTTCTCTGAATTTAGCAAATCGATCCACGGTATTGTGGAAATTCGGTATGGTCTCATACAGAGTTTCTGCAGGATAATCGGACAGCAGCTGTTGGAATCTGCCGAAAGCCCGTGCAGAGTTATAGAAGTCTTCCTTGCTTTCAACCTTATCATAGGTAACGGTATCCTCAATAAAATGGTAGGTTCTCCAATAACCGCCCTGACTGTCCACATACCAGTTCTTATCCTCCCGAGTAGGAATAACTGTAAGGGTTTCACGCATGGGATCTCCGCCCTGCTTCTCTATCAGCTTGCCCAGGTAATTGGTTACACCAACTATATTCTCCATAAGTTGAATGGGATTCCGAAATACATTGGTATTGATTCTTTGAAGAATATAGCGTTTAATGCTGCCCCCTTCCCTCTCACACTCCACGGCAAATGTATCGTTTATGTGCCCTCCTCCATAGGGCCGAGCATTCAGGATTCTGCCTTCCAAAAGAAATGCCCGGGCAGCCTCCATTATTATTTCCTTGTTAATTGCTTTCATGGTTTAGTCCTCCCACAATTTTTGCGGATACAGTCCGGATTCCTGCATTTTTGCAAGAGCTGCAACTACAGAAGGTTTGTCCTCACGATAAGTAATGCCATACCATTTATCCGGTGTATGCAGAACCTTTACCGTTGCCTTGCCTTCCTTCAGCAGCGAGTCTACTACACTGGGAAGAAAGTATTCTTCTTTTAAGGGGTTTTCACGTAGTGCTCTGTCTAAGAAAACAGGAAATTTTCGTTCCAGTTCCTGCATAAAACTAGGTGTAAAGCCCCAAAGATTCATGGAAACAACGCTGTCCTCCGGTATTGGCACCCAGTATTCTCCATCTTCCGTATAATGAGGCAGACCTTCTCTTTTTTCTATACGGGTTCTTTCATTAATGTCTTTAAGATAGCCTTCTTCATTGATTACGCATACACCTCTGGCTACATGGCCATGCTCTGTCATGGTGTTGCTCAGCGAGTATCCCACCATAGCATACCGGTATTTCTCATCGTCTCTGGTATTAACCAGATAATCATATATCATTCGATATGCATTTCTTCCATAATAATCGTCGGCATTAATCACTGCAAAAGAAACATCGTTAATAATGTTCCGGCAGGACAGTATGGCATGAGCCGTCCCCCATGGTTTAACTCTGTCTGTTGGAACGGAATAGCCTGCCGGCAGGTCATCTATCCGCTGATATGCGTATTCAACCTCCATGAATCCGGAAACCTTGTCACCTATGATTCTGCGAAAACTGTCTTTCATTTCCTCTTTAATGATGAATACCACTTTTTCAAATCCTGCCTGCAGGGCATCATACAGAGAAAAATCCATTATGATTTCGCCGTTTTTCCCGACAGGATCAATCTGCTTCAAGCCTTTGTAACGGCTGCCCATTCCTGCAGCCATAACTGCCAGTACCGGTTTTTCCACTTGAACTCCTCCAATTCTTCGCTTTTCTATATTTTATTCTTCATATCCGTTGGGGTTGCTTTTCTGCCAGTTCCAGCTGTCACGGCACATCTCTTCCAGTGAGAATTTAGCTTCCCAGCCCAGCTCTTTCCGTGCCTTGGTCGGATCTGCAAAGCAAACTGCAACATCCCCCGGTCTGCGCTCAGTTATTTCATACGGTATCGAAGCCCCTATAATCTTTTCAAACGCTCGTACCATCTCCAGCACTGAATAGCCGGTTCCAGTTCCCAAATTGTATATAACCAGCCCGCATTTCTGTTTCAATTTTTCCAATGCTGCAATATGACCATCCGCCAGATCCACCACATGTATATAATCACGAACGCCTGTACCGTCAACCGTATCATAGTCATCGCCGAATATCTGCAGTTTATCCAGCTTTCCTATTGCAACCTGGGTAATATATGGCACCAGATTATTGGGAATATCATTAGGGTCTTCCCCTATGAGTCCGCTTTGATGTGCTCCGATTGGATTAAAATATCTAAGAAGAGCAATATTCATATCCGGACAGGCCTTGCCGGCATCCATAAGGATTTGCTCATTCATCAGTTTGGTACGGCCATAAGGATTTTCAGCAGAGGTTGGAAAATCCTCCCGAATGGGCACAGTTGCCGGATTGCCGTAAACCGTTGCAGAGGAACTGAATACAAAATTCTTTACCTCATACTTTCTCATGGTTTCCAGCAATGCTATGGTAGACATGAGATTATTTCTGTAATAACTCAAAGGCTTGTAAACGGACTCTCCTACAGCCTTATATGCCGCAAAGTGGATCACAGCATCAATGCATTCTTCCTCAAATATTTTTTGCAGTGCTGAATAATTACAGACATCCTCCTGATAAAATTTAATCTTTTTTCCTGTTATCTTTTCCACCCTGCGAATTGCTTCAAGTTTACTGTTGTACAGATTATCTATCGCCACTACCTCATATCCCGCATTTAAAAGCTGGACACAAGTATGACTGCCAATATAACCTGCACCGCCTGTTACCAGAATTGCCAATAAACACATTCCCTTCTATATTAAAACTGCTTCTTGCATAATATTCAACCTATATTCTACAATGACCATCCATAGAATACAAGAGTTAACCTTCCCGCTTTTTAGTCATTAATAAATATGCAGGAAATATGACTGTAAAATACTGGTTTGATAAAAACAAGCTTTGACAGCCATATAGGATAATAGTATAATGAAAAATAACGTAATTCTTGGTCCACTTCGGGTCAATGATTCTTCTGAATTATCCAGGGTTGTCTGCTTGTCTGTTGTAGAATTTTCAATGTGTTATTCTAAATTCTATTTTTTCTCTGCATAATAAATCATAAAATGTAAACATGCAGCACCTTTGAGTTTTTTTGTTCTGAAAGGAGAGAGTAATATGGCTAAGGCACGCTATTCAGATATTACACCGGAAATTCTCAATCTGACTGAATTATGTATGAAAAAAGGACCATTGGATCCCTCTTTGTATGAAAAATACGATGTAAAAAGAGGCTTGCGGGATTTAAAGGGACAGGGGGTACTGACCGGACTGACTGAGATCAGTGAAATTATATCCAAAACCGTAGATGAATCCGGTCAAAGCATTCCTTGCCGCGGCAAGCTTTATTATCGCGGGTATGATATTGAAGAAATTGTAAAAGGCTCCATCCAAAGGGGATATGCCTGCTATGAGGAAATTGTATATTTACTTCTTTTCAGCGAGCTACCCACAACAAAGGAACTGGATGATTTCAAGGCATTGCTGGCCTATTACCGCACCCTGCCTACCAGCTTTGTAAGGGATATAATAATGAAGGCGCCAAGCAGAGACATGATGAATACTCTGGCGCGCAGCGTTCTGACCCTGTACTCCTATGATGAAAATGCGGATGACATTTCAATACCCAATGTATTGAGACAGTCACTCCAATTGGTTGCTCTCTTTCCCATGCTTTCGGTTTACGGTTATCAGGCTTATCGTCATTATCATGACGGCCAGAGCCTCTTTATCCATACTCCCCGTCCTGACTTGTCCACGGCTGAAAACATATTGCATCTGCTTCGCCCGGACAGCAGGTATACTGAACTGGAAGCGCGCATACTGGACATTGCCCTGGTATTGCATGCAGAGCACGGCGGGGGGAATAACTCCACCTTTACAACCCATGTGGTATCATCATCCGGCACGGATACCTATTCATCCGTAGCAGCTTCCCTTGGTTCTCTGAAAGGACCGAGACACGGCGGTGCCAACATTAAAGTTGTTCAAATGTTTGAGGATATGAAGAAGTCAGTTTCTGACTGGACCGACGAGAATGAAATAGCAGACTATCTCAGTGCCTTGCTGGATAAAAAAGCCTTTGACCACTCCGGTCTGATATATGGAATGGGGCACGCTGTTTATTCTCTTTCTGATCCCAGGGCTGATATTCTGAAAGGCTTCCTGGAGGACCTCAGTGAAGAAAAAGGTCTGACCGAGGAATTTGCATTATACGCCCGTGTTGAGAGACTTGCTGCAGAGCTGATAAGCAAAAAGAGAAGAATATATAAGGGAGTCAGTGCCAATGTGGACTTCTACAGCGGCCTGGTCTACAGCATGCTGGGCCTGCCTCTGGAGCTCTATACTCCTATCTTTGCCATATCACGTATCGCAGGCTGGAGTGCTCATCGGCTGGAAGAGCTGATTAACTCCGGTAAAATCATTCGTCCGTCATATAAGAGTGTTTTGCCCAGGCGGGATTATATTCCCATTGAAAAGAGGGAATCCGGCAAATAAGAGTAATGAAAACAGGCTGCAAATTAATTTGCAGCCTGTTTCTTATGCTTTAATATTTATAAGTGAATGTACTTTATAATGCTTATTAATCGTCAACAACCACCACTGCTCCCTGATACTTTTCAGCAATAAATTCCTTAACCTTGTCGCTTTTTAAAGCATCAACCAGAGCCAGCAGTTTTTCGTCCTTTTCATGACCTTCCCGAACGGCTACGATATTGGCATAGGTTACTGCAGCCAACGAATCCTGCTCCTCTTTGAAGAGTGAGTCTGTTGCTGCATTCAGACCTGCCTGTAATGCATAATTACCGTTGATGACCGCCATATCCACATCCTGCAGGGAATGGGGCAGCTGAGCTGCTTCGATTTCCTTGATATCGAGGTTTTTCGGATTTTCTGTTATATCCACTATTGTTGCTTCCAGGCCGGCTTCAGGATCTAGTTTTATCAGCCCAACTGCTTCCAGCAGGAGCAGAGCCCGGGCTTCGTTGGTGGTATCGTTGGGAACTGCGATCTGAGCGCCATCCTTCAGATCCTCCAGTGATTTTGTCTTTCCGGGATATAAACCCAGAGGCTCATAGTGGATAGAAGCTATGGAAATCAGTTTGCCGTTGTTTTGCTGATTGTAATCGTCCAAATACGGCTGATGCTGGAAGTAATTGGCGTCCAAGTCACCGCTGTCCAGACTGGGATTGAGCAGGGCATATTCGGTAAATTCCTTAATTTCCAGCTCATAACCCTTTTCAGCCAGTACCTCCTTTACCACCTTCAGTATTTCTCCGTGAGGAGTAGGTGATGCTCCTATCACAATTTTCTTATCATTGCCATTGCCTGATTGTGAACAACTTGCCAGTAGGGACAGGGATAATACTGTCACCAGGATAATAGATAATATTCTTTTCATATTTTTAACCTCCAAACCTTTTATCTTAGATTTATTCCTTTAAATGTTTCAGCTGTTAAATATCCTATGCTGTTTTTTCATCATTTACGCTTATCACCAAGCCTTGCCAGCCTTGTTCCCATTTCCTGAAGCACCTGTACAATGACAACAAGCATAACTACCGTAATCAACATTACATCTGTCTGATAACGGTGATATCCATACCGGATTGCTATATCCCCCAAACCGCCGCCGGCAACGAAGCCTGCCAAAGCGGAATAACTGAGAATAGTGGTCACTGCAATAGCTCCCCCTACAATCAGAGAGGGACGGGCTTCAGGCAGCAATACCCTGGTGATGATCTGCATAGATGAGGCCCCCATGGACTGGGCAGCCTCAATCACCCCCTTATCGACTTCCTTCAAAGAAGACTCAACCAGCCTTGCAATAAAGGGAGCGGCTGCAATGACCAAAGGTACGATGGTTGCATTGGTGCCAATTATTGTCCCGACAATAGCCCTGGTAACGGGTATGACCATAATCAGCAGTATTAAAAAGGGAACAGAGCGAAGCAGATTGATAATCAATCCCAGAATCCAGTTGAAGGTTTCCTTAGGATGAATTCCATCTTTATCGGTTATAACCAGGGCAATTCCAAGTGGAAGGCCGAACAGATAAGCCAGTGCAGTAGAAACCAGGGTCATATATATGGACTCCAGCAGTCCCTGTCCCAGCATAGTCCAAACAGACGGATCAAACATAGCCATCCACCTCCTCAACAGTCAGGTTTTTCCCCCGAAGGTACTCTATCATTCTGTCAGCAATCAGCTCATTGTCGGGAAGCTGAATAACAATTTGTCCGAAGGCCTTGCCGTCAATATTTTTGGTATCGGCAAATAAAATATTTACTACCTGACGGAAATCCAGTACCATTCCCGCAATTATGGGCTCAAATGATGAACTGCCGTCAAATACAATGCGGCAGCAGCGCCTGCCGGGAAGTATTTCTATGGAATGCTCTTCAGGAAATACCAGTCGTTTGGCTGCTGCTGTCCGGGGTCTGGTAAAGATCTCCTCCACACTTCCCACTTCAGCTATTCGACTCTTGTCTATAATTGCCACCCTATTGCATATTTCCTCTATAACCCGCATTTCGTGAGTGATTACCACAATAGTGATACCCAGTCGTTTGTTAATATCTTTGAGCAGCATCAGCACGCCTCTTGTTGTAGCCGGATCCAGTGCACTGGTAGCTTCATCACATAATAAAACCTTAGGATTTGTAGCCAGTGCACGGGCTATGGCTACCCTCTGACGCTGACCTCCTGATAATTGGGAAGGATAAGCATATGTCTTGTCCGTCAGGTCAACCAGTGCCAGAAGCTCCTTAGCTCTTTCAACTGCCTTTTTCTTGTCTATGCCGGCTATCTCCAGAGGAAAGCAAACATTGCTAAGAACAGTCCTTTGCATGAGCAGATTAAACTGCTGAAAAATCATGCCCATGGATTGACGAACTTTGTATAGTTCCTTCTTTGTAAGAACGGATAAGTCCTGGCCGTCAAAATAAACGGTGCCCTCAGTGGGACGCTCCAAGAAATTGATGCATCGCACCAGGGTGCTTTTTCCTGCACCGCTCATTCCGATAATCCCAAATATTTCCCCCCTCCTGATGTCCAGGTTGATATCTTCCAAGGCGTAGAATTCACCATCCGGACCGGGGAATATTTTCCCGAGATTCTCAATTCTAATAATGGGATTATCGCTCATATCCGTTCTCACCTCCTGCTTTTGTTTTTTGTATTTCAATCATCGTATCTTTCACGGATTTTCCTAATGGAATCAAATTATTTGTCACCCTTATTTGAATCAATACAATTAACGAACCAGCCTGGCAGCTAATTCACCCAGGCCGCTTTCAAAATCGACTCCGAATCGAATGTCTGTGCCGGCTGCCTTGGTTCTGGCTATACTACCCACTGTATAACGTACTGCCTCAGCAGAAGCTTCATCCAAGGGAAAACCTTTTAAATATGCAGCCACAAAAGCGCTGCCGAATACGTCACCGGTACCATGATAATAGCCTTCAATCCACTCAGCAAAGGAATAACCAATTTTGCCGGTATCCCGGTCATAGGTGGCTGTTCCCAATTGCTTCTGATCAAAATGGACGCCGGTCAGCACGACTTTCCCTGCTCCAATCTCACTGAGCTTCTTAAGCAGTGACTCTATATATGTAACTGAGTAGGGTCCTTCCATATAGGGCTCATTAAGCATCAGGACAGCTTCAGTTATATTTGGTATAATGATATCCGCTTTGCTGCACAGCCCTCTCATTCCCTCGGGAAAGTTCTCCGGAAAAGATTTATATAAGACGCCGTTATCTGCCATAACAGGATCCACTATCTTCAGAGCCTTTCCCTGTCCAATCAGCTCAAACACCTGAGATACAATGTCCAACTGCTTGAAAGAACCAAGATACCCGGTATAAACGGCATCGAATCCAAGATTCAAAGATTGCCAGTGCCGCACAATCGGCATAATCTCATCAGTCAGATCAAGAAAGGTATATCCGTCAATCCCCCCGGTATGTGTCGATAATAAAGCGGTGGGAATAACGCTGCACTCAATGCCGGCAGCTGAAATGATAGGCAATGCTACAGTAAGCGAACATCTTCCAAAACAGGATATATCGTGTATTGCAGCTACTCTTTTTTGTCTGTTCATGGTTTATCCTCCGTTGTAAGCAGAATTTTTCAAACACAAAAGCGATAGTACAGTTTACTACAGTAAAGTATTTTCTATCTATACTACCACTATTGTTTGAATTATACAAGTATTAATCCCGGAGGATTTATGTCAGATAAAATCCATAACCGGCGAGTACTAAATGCTCACAAATGCTTATATCAGGAAAGCAAAGCCCGATCGTTGGCAAATTCTTCGCCGCTTACTTGGCCAAATCGCCTCAGCAAATCCTCTACCGTCAGCTTTTTCTTTTCTTCTCCGTTTATATCCAGAACGATCTGACCTTCATGCATCATAATCAATCTGTTTCCGTACTTTATGGCATCCCTCATATTATGGGTTACCATCATTGTAGTAAGATTATTTTCTTCAACTAATTGCTGCGTTATCTCCAGCACCCTCTGGGCTGTCTTAGGATCCAATGCAGCAGTATGCTCATCGAGCAGGAGTACCTTAGGTTTTTTGAGAGTCGCCATTAAGAGAGTAAGGGCCTGCCGCTGTCCGCCTGACAAAAGGCCTACTTTTATGTCCATCCTGTCTTCCAGCCCCAGCTCCAGGCGTTCCAGATGTCTCCGGTACAATTCCCTTTCCTTGCGGGTTATTCCCCATCTCAAGCCTCTTTTTTCTCCACGTCGATAGGCCAGGGCCAGATTTTCTTCAATTCCCATATTGGCAGCCGTACCCATCATCGGATCCTGGAAAACCCGGCCCAGCACTGCAGCCCGCTTGTGTTCCGGCAGTCTGGTAACATCGATATCATCCACATAAACAGAGCCCCGATTCACACCATATACACCTGCTACACAGTTCAGCAAAGTAGACTTTCCGGCACCATTTCCCCCTATAAGGGTTACAAATTCTCCCTCCTGCATTTCCACAGTTACATCTTTTAAGGCAATTTTTTCGTTTATTGTGCCAGGAAAAAAAGATTTACAGACATCTTTCACCAAAAGCATTATTCCACCTCCCTGAACCGATGCGGATTCAAATATTGCTTGATTACCGGAAGAGACAAGGCAATGGCAACTGTTATCGCAGTAAACAGCTTCAGATCATTTGCCGGCATACCCAATTTCAATACCAAGGCAATGATAATCCTGTAAGTCACCGCCCCAAGTACCAGAGCAGTCAAGCGTCCAAAGAAATGCTGTCTTCCAAACAACACTTCTCCGATAATTACGGAAGCCAAACCGATTACTATGGAACCGGTGCCCATCTGCACATCTGCATAGCTTTGACTTTGAGCGATGAGAGCACCGCTGAAAGCTACCAGTCCATTGCTGATAATAAGGCCCAGTATAAGCGTGGTATTGGTATTTATACCGAGGGCCCGGGCCATATGTGGATTATTGCCGGTTACCCGGATAGCAGAGCCGATTTCCGTACCGAAGAACCAATATAAAAGGCTAACCAGTGCAAGAACAAGGAGCAGGCCCAGAACTATAATCGCATAGGTCTTATCCATACCGAAACTTTCCAGAAATGTATAAACCGTATTCATTCGCAGAAGGGAAATATTAGCCTTGCCCATAATTCGAAGATTGACAGACCAAAGAGCAATCATTGTCAGTATACCTGACAGCAGAGCCGGGATTTTCAGCTGGGTATGCAGCAGGCCAGTAATCAGGCCTGCTGCCATGCCCCCTGCCAATGCAAGCGCTGTTGCCAGGAAGGGGTTTAATCCCATGGTAATCCCCTGCGCAGCAATCGCTGCCCCCATGGCTATGCTTCCCTCCACAGTAAGATCCGCAATGTTAAGAATCCGGTATGTGATAAAAACTCCTATAGTCATAACAGCCCACAACAAACCCAGAGAGATCGCACCAGTTATAATATCCAGCATAATTTTTCACCCATTTTCATTTTGCTCCTGCTTATTCCTTCCTAACCATCTTCAACTCTTACTGTTCCATTTCAAAAACATATTCCTGCAAATCCTCGGGAACTGCAATTCCAAATTCCTGAGCTATGGTACCGTTAACTGCATAGTGATATTTTGAAGCGGTTTGAACAGGCATATCCGCAGGCTTTGCTTCTCCCTTCAGTATGCTGACAGCCATTTCACCTGTCTGATATCCCAAATCATAGTAATTGATGCCGTAAGATGCAAGTCCGCCGTTTTCCACCATTCCAATCTCTCCGCAAACCACCGGAGTTTTAGTCTTGGCTGTTGCTCCGTATACTGTGGGCATTGCTGAGGCCAGTATGTTGTCGGTAGGTATATAGATGGCATCGCATTTCTCAACCAGGGACTGAACAGCCTGCTGAACATCATTGGAGTTAGTAATTGTAACTTCCGCAAAATTAAGGTCAAGCTTCTCAACAGCCTCTTTGGCAATCCTTGCCTGTACAACGGAATTAGGCTCACTGGATGTATAGATGACACCTATGGTTTTGGCCTCAGGTGCCAGTCTGACAAGCAAGTCAATCTGCTCCTTTACAGGATTCATATCTGATGTCCCGCTTACATTTCCTCCAGGTGCCTCGTTTGAATCTACCAGACGGGCTTCTACAAAATCTGTAATAGCCGTAGCCAGTATCGGAATTTCCGTGGTTTTCCCGGCTATCGCCTGCGCTGCCGAAGTTGCAATGGCCAGTATCAAATCGCAATTGTTGCTGACAAAGCGATCGCTGATAGTAGACAGATTGGATGAATCAGCCTGCGCATTCTGAATGTCGAGAGTAATATTTTCCCCGTCAACATAACCATTGTCTTTCAGGGCATCAACAAAACCTTCCCGGGCGGAGTCCAATGCGACATGCTCCGCATATTGAATTATGCCGATGTTGTAATTCTTGGTGCCGCCCTGTTTATCAGCCCCGGTCTGGCTTGCGCAGCCTGATGTCATGAGGACTAAAGCAAGTAAAACAACAGTTAAAACAATCGTAATAATCTGATTTTTTCTTTTCATTTCAATGCCTCCTACTCCCTTTAATATATTTGCGTAATCTGCATCCCCTAAGGGGTTGCAGCATTACAAACTTTATTTGAAAAAGTGTATAAAAAAACGCCTCCTGTGTAACAGGGGCGAATAATTTCGGTTCGCGGTACCACCTTGTCTTCGTTGTTCGAAAAACAACCTCAGCGGGCAACAATAATTGCCCCTCCGCTTTAACGGTCGGAATCCGGCACAGCCTACCGGGCAGCAGCCTTTCAGTGTGCAGCTCTCGGGACGAATTCGCGAAGTTCGTATCCTGCCTTCTTTCACCGGCAAAAGGCTCTCTGTAAGGTACGATGCATTCGTTACTGGTTCCCGGTCATTGCTTTTAATCTTCTTTATAGTTTCACATTATACGTAGTACCAAACCTTTTGTCAACATGTTTTTTGAAATAATGAATATTTATACAAGCTTCCTGGATAATGTAATATACATCATATTTTTATCCAAAGGAGTAACCGTTAATCATTCCGTCTTTCTGTGAGATCCATAATAGACGATGCCGCGATTTGAGTCTACAGTGACAACTGTACCTTTTTTTAATATTTTGGTTGCATTCTCTGCTCCCGTAACAACAGGGAGCTCCAGCGTCATGCCTACTATGGCGGCATGTACATTGCTGCCGCTTTCCTCCACAACAACAGCCGACGCCCTTTTGAGAATTGGCAGCATTTCATTGGATGTAAAGGGGGCTACCAGAATATTCCCGTCTGTAAATATTTCCTCTGCTTCCTTAGGCGTCCGGACAACACATAATTCTCCTGTAAAGATTCCTGTACCCGTACCATTACCGCGTACCAACACATTCCCAACCGTCTGGACCTTCAAAATATTTGTGGTACCGCTTATACCAACGGGTACGCCTGCGGTTATAACTACAATGTCTCCGTTTCTTGCATAACCGGATTCCAGGGCCTTCTCCACACCCATATCAAACATCTCATCTGTCGACTCAGCCTCTTTTACCAGGAAAGGTATAACGCCCCAGGACATATTAAGCTGCCTTTGAACCATTGGTGAAGTAGTGGCAGCTATGATGGGACAAGCCGGCCGGAATCGTGAAATCATCCTGGCAGTTCTGCCGGACTGGGTAACCGTAACGATAGCTGCTGCATTCAAATCCATGGCTGTAGTACATGTGGCATGACTTATTGCATTGGTTACACTTATATCAAAATCATATTTCATGGCGAGAAATTGTTTCCAATAGTCAATTGCTTTTTCTGCTTTTCCTGCAATTCTGTCCATAGTATCCATGCTCTCCAGCGGATATCTGCCGGCTGCAGTTTCCCCCGATAACATGATCACGCTCGTACCGTCATATATTGCATTGGCTACATCACTGGCCTCTGCCCTGGTGGGCCTGGGATTGCGTATCATGGAGTCAAGCATCTGGGTGGCAGTTATAACCGGCTTTCCGTTGCGATAGCATTTGTCAATCAGCATTTTTTGCACCACAGGTACCTCTTCCACGGGAATTTCCACGCCCAGATCTCCCCTTGCTACCATGATGCCATCGGAAACCTTCAGTATTTCATCGATATTTTCTACACCCTGACGGTTTTCAATTTTTGCTATTACCATTATTCCCTGGCCGCCGTTCTTTTCGAGAACTTTCTTTATCTCCAGCACATCCTGGGCTTTGCGGACAAAGGAGGCAGCGATAAAGTCAAATCCATTTTCAATTCCAAAAATAATATCTTCTATGTCTTTCTCCGTCAAAGACGGCAGATTGACTTCCGTATCAGGCACATTGATACCTTTTCGGTCGCCTATGATTCCGCCGTTCCTGATGATACAATGAATGTCCTGGTTTATAATTTGTTCCACTTCCAGTTCAATCAGTCCGTCATTGATCAGAATCCGGCTGCCTTTGCTGACATCCTTGTATAGCTCCTTATATGAAATCGATACCCTTGTATCATCTCCCAATATATCTTCTTGAGTCAGTACAAAGGCATTTCCCTCCATCAGAGTTGCTTCACCTGTCTTAAACCGGCCGATTCGGATTTCAGGGCCTTTGGTATCAAGCAAGAGGGGAATGGGTAAACCCAGCTTTTCACGTATCTTTTTAAAATTAATGACTCTTTTTCTCTGTTCTTCGTGGTCTCCATGGGAAAAATTCAAACGGGCTGCATCCATGCCCTTGAGAAATAGTCTTTCCAATACTTCCGGGTCATCCACTGCCGGACCCAATGTGCATATAATCTTTGTCTTCCTCAATGTGAATTCCTCCATTTATAATATTGACTTTGAGTTCTGCCTGCCTGATTTTACAATAATTTTGCGACTAGAAGATTTGCCTGAATACTATCTATTACCATTTGCATCACATAAGCCACTTTATAACCAGGAATGAAGAACTGCTGCTTCTTCAGGCAGAGACTCCAACCGATCGTCATGTATAAATTCCAACAGCATAACACGGGTTTGCCTATCATTTTTCCAGTTGCTTTGAAAAATATCCAGATACATCCTCCAGTCTGATGTACCGTCTTTTAGGGGAAAGCGATTTGTTTTATCCCAATGAAAGACATGAACATGCACCACATGTGCTGCCAGTTCACTTGCGGCTTCCAGATTGTACTCAAAATCCCTGAATTGGTTGGGTTGCCAGTACATACGAAGTCTGGAATGGTTTACCTGGGATAAAAATTCTGCTGATGATTTCCAATCATCGGTCAGAGTACCCTGATGGCATTCCAGTGCAAGAATAACATCCTTCTCTTCAGCCATCTCCGCCAAAATCCGGGCTTCTTCTGCCATGCGATTCCGTGTTCTAAGAGGTGTCTGAATCGACCCTTTGGAACCTGCCCATAGGCGTATAACAGGAGCACCTAATGCTTTGGCTGTTTCAATTACCTTTGAAAAGGCATTGACGGGCTCAGATTCCTGCCCCAGCCTATAGTATGAGCCATAGGAAGAAGTGCGTAAACCCGCCTCAACAGTAAGTGCGCCAACTCTTCGGGCGGTTTTCAAATCTCCCGAAGGAACATGGACGTCACCGCCCCATTCAATATTTTTAAGGCCTGCTGCTTTGACCGCAGCTATCAGCGTTTCGGGTTTCTCCTTCCTGAATGAAACAGATACAAGACCGGTTTCAAGCATATCAGTTCCTCCTTAATATCAGGCCAAGGTTGTCAGCATGAGTTCAGTTACTTCAAACAAACAGGTATCATTATTTATATATCGACGGAATTCTTCCAACATATACTTCGACATCCTCTGTCTTTCATTGCCTATGCTGCCTGCAATATGGGGGGTCATCACTACATTGGGCAGAGTATAAAAAAGGTGTCCTTCTTCAGGCGGTTCCGGCCAGGTAACGTCCAATACAGCAGTAACATCAGGGCGTTCGATAAGCAGGCGGCACAGATCTGACTCTACCACTTGCGCACCCCGCCCGGTATTTATGAAAACAGCTCCCGGCAGCATTCTGGAAAACAGATCATAATTAAGCGTGCCCTCAGTCTGAGCATTGTTTGCCAAATGATTTGACACGGTCTGACAGGAAGCAAACAATGTAGGAAGATCCACCTTCTCCACTTTAAGCTCTTCAGCCTTTTCCTCTGGCAGAAAAGGATCAAATACCAGTATTTCCAGATTATGATTCCTGAGCAGCTTAATAACCAGCTTTCCAATCATACCCGCACCTATGATGCCGACTTTACACTTATAGTTACCTGGATAATCCACCTTATGAGATTCCAGTGCAGGCCGGCCTCCTCTGCTATACAAGCCGGACAGGGCAAAATAACCCTTGTTTGCCAGTAAAATCTGGGCAAGAGTGAATTCAGCAACCGGAACTGCGTTGGCTCCCCATGCACTGAACACCCTGATGCCACTTTTTAATAAGGGACGGGCAAAATATTGTACGGATCCGGCGGCATAAAACACTGCTTCCAGGGAAGGAAAAAAGCGGGTTATATCATCTTCCGATAATTGGGGCATACCCCAGGTGCTGAATATGAAACGGGTATCACGCAGCTGTTCTCTGAAGTTACTCAGTTCATCAACCTCCAGATAAAAATCCGGATTCAGGCCTGCCTCCCTGCCCAGCGCCTGCCGTACTTCCAATGGGTACACAGCCATCAGGGTATCTTTCTGACCCAATAGAACACTTTTCATGAAACTCTACTTCCTTCCTTCAAAATCTTTCATCCAACAGGTCACATTCAAAATCTGCCAACGAATACATTGTGTCCGTATTGAATTATCCTTACTGTTCAATTATAGATTGTTTTTATGGACAACTCAATACAAGCGCGATTTTTCAGGCGTACAAACGGACAAATGAATAGCAGGGCAGGACAAGAAAAAATCCGAACCTACCCTCGGCAGAAGTCTGCCGTGATTGGTTCGGATCTATTTTTGGTGCGGACAAGAGGACTTGAACCTCCATGAGCTATTGCTCACTAGAACCTGAATCTAGCGCGTCTGCCAATTCCGCCATGTCCGCAGGCAAAACTAATTATAGCCAAGTAGGCGGAGATTGTCAACCGCTTTTTTTGCAATTTGAATAGTAAGAATTTTCTGTCTGTCAATTTCAGTAGCATCCTTCCTCACCTTGCATACTCTATATTATAGTTTCACAGCAAAGCATCAATTCATGGGAGGGAGAAAGCGTATGTTAGGTATTGAATTAACAGCACTCCATTGGGTATATCTCGCCTTCATCCTGATAATCATAGTTACGATGATAATGCGGCGGGATACCAGTTTGGTCAGCATTGCAGGTATTTTTACCCTCGGTTTAATAGCAACCGGTTCTTTGTATCTGCCTGTCATGGGAATTTTCAACAGCTTCATCTATGCCATATCCGAGCTAATGGGAACCATACTGATTATCTCAGTTATTACCGGCATGAGCAAGGTTATTCTTGTAACCGGAATAAATGAAGAAATGGTATATCCCTTTACCAAATTAATACGGTCGCCTTCATTGGCTTATTGGGTAATCGGAATTCTAATGATGATCATTTCATGGTTTTTCTGGCCGTCACCTGCCGTTGCCCTGATGGGTGCAGTATTGCTGCCTGTTGCCCTGCGGGTGAAGCTGCCGGCCATAGGAGCTGCCATGGCAATGAATTTGTTTGGTCACGGCATTGCACTTTCCGGTGATTTTATTATACAGGGTGCTCCAAAGCTGACAGCTGATGGTGCCGGCATACCGGTAGGCGATGTCATATCAGCCAGTATACCGCTTATTATAGTTATGGGAGTTGTAACAACTACAGCAGCATTTTTGTATCTCAGACGCGATTTGAAAGAAGGAACAATTCCCCTGGAATCCAAGCTGTATCAGGGTGAAAACAGTGATTCCAAATCAGAGAACAGTCAAAACCATCGCGTTGGCCTGTCCAAGGCTGTTAGAAGAGGGTTCGCAATTCTGATCCCTGTGCTGTTTGCTGCAGACCTGGCAGCCATGTATCTGCTCAAACTGCAAGGCGGAGATGCCACCGCTCTGGTTGGCGGCACTTCTGTTTTCATATTGATTCTAATAGCCATGTTTGCATATAAAAGCAAAGGCCTGGAAAAGATTACATCTAACTTTATTGAAGGATTAAAGTTCGGTTTCGAAATTTTCGGCCCGGTTATTCCCATAGCCGCATTCTTTTATCTGGGTGATTCTGCATTTACCCACCTTTTCGGAGAGGTTTTGCCTTCAGGTTCAAATGGTCTGGTTAATGACCTGGGTATAGCGCTGGCTGATACCGTCCCGTTAAACAGCACCATTGGTGCAATTACTTCTACGTTAGTCGGCGCAATTACAGGCCTGGACGGATCCGGTTTTTCAGGAATTACGCTTGCAGGTTCCGTAGCTAGATTATTCTCCACAGCCATTGGAAGAGGGGTGGCCACGCTTACTGCCTTAGGCCAGATAGCTGCCATTTGGGTAGGAGGCGGTACCATTATTCCCTGGGCAGTTATTCCCGCAGCAGCAATATGCGGTGTCAGCCCCTTTGAGCTGGTGAGAAGAAATATGAAACCCGTTATAATAGGTCTGGCTGCTACTACAATTGTAGCTATTTTCCTTATATAACATAAACATACTATTGAATCAGCCTTCCCATCTACAGGGAAGGCATTTTTAATGTTAAAAATATGTCACATATGTATCTTGCTTATTTTATGCATTATTGATAGTTTGTCATCCTTTTAATTACAAATAACAACATATTACTGCCACAAAACTAATTGACACATTTACATTTGTGAGATATATTTAATATATCTTAATACATAATCATAACTTTTATAGTTATGATTATCAAAAAATACAAGGAGGTTTTCTCATGTCTGGTATTCCTCTCATTATCACATTTGTTATTGCCATTGCACTCATGATTTATGCTATTTCCAAACTAAAGATCCACCCATTCCTGTCCATCATGGCAGTATCTCTGCTATTTGGACTGGTGGCAGGCATTCCGCTGGCCGACCTCCCCAATGTAATCGGAACCGGTTTCAGCAATACCTTCAAAAGTATCGGTATTGTAATAATCTTTGGCGCTTTGATCGGTACCCTATTGGAGAAAACAGGTGCAGCCCTGAAAATGGCAGATTCTGTTGTTCGTCTGGTCGGAAAGAAGAATCCCGAACTGGCTATGCTGCTGATGGGCTGGATTGTATCCATCCCCGTATTCTGTGACAGCGGTTTTGTTATTCTCAATCCAATTCGTAAAGCAATGGTAAAGCGTACAATGAGATCGTCTGTAGCAAGCACTGTTGCTCTTTCCATGGGATTATATATTTCCCACTGTTTCATTCCACCAACTCCCGGTCCCATTGCTGCAGCAAATACCTTGTATGAAGGAGCAGGACAAGGCGTAAATCTGCTGTTGGTAATAATGTTTGGTATACTTGCTTCAATCCTGCCGCTCATTGCCAGCTATATCTTTGCAATATCAATCGGCAAGAGAGTAAAAGACAGAGAAGAGTTAGGCGAAGACAATGATGCTGAGATTACTCAAACATATGAGGAACTGGTAGCAAGTTATGGCAAACTGCCTAACGCATGGCTTTCCTTTGCACCTATCGTTGTCCCCATTCTTCTGATGAGCCTCTCATCTGCCTTTGCCATGGCTAAGCTATCTGTCCCCGTAATTACCTTCTTTGGTACCCCAATTATTGCTATCGCTGTAGGCGTTCTCTTTGCTCTTGGCGTTCTGGTAGCCCAAAAACGTACTGGTGACTTCTACGAGCTTACCAATGAAACCCTGAAAATAGCAGGCCCTATCCTCTTTATCACAGCAGCAGGCGGAGTTCTTGGCAATGTAATCGCTAACACCTCCATGGTAGAATTCATAAAGGAAAATTCAACCGTTCTTGCTGCCATAGGCATGATGTTCCCCTTCCTCTTGTCTGCTATCCTAAAAACAGCTCAGGGTTCATCCACAGTTGCGATTACTACAACTGCAGGAATTATAGCACCTATGCTTACATCAATCGGTCTGGCTTCGCCAGCTCTGATTGCCTTGACTGTTATTGCGATAGGTGCCGGCGCTATGACTGTATCCCATGCAAACGACAGTTACTTCTGGGTAGTAACCAATTTTGGTAATATGAAAGTTGAAGACGGTTACAAGACACAGACTCTGGGTACACTTGTAACTGGTATAGCATCAATAATCAATGTATATATAATCTATCTCTTTATCAGATAGTACAGAATTGGTTGGAATCAGGATCGATTCTGCTGATGATAACAATCTGATAGAAAATATAAGAAGATTTTAAAATAATCTGTTATAATGGACAAAAGCGCCAAGGCATATACTTTGGCGCTTTTGTAAAATAATGATGCTATTTGAAATTAAGACAGAATAACCGGGAAATCCTATTAATGCAGAAAGGTGTGATGTTCTTGAGTCTAAAAAATGATGCGTTAAGAATAATTGATTCAGCCATAACAGCTGCACTTCCCGATACTGCTGTAAAAAAAGCACTTCAGGATCTGAAGCTATCCGGCGGCAGGTTAATTCTGATATCCATCGGCAAGGCTGCCTGGTCAATGGCTAAGGCAGCAAGTGATATTCTGGGCGACAAACTGGATGATGGCATTGTAATAACAAAGTACGATCATTCAATGGGTCATTTGCCCAATATCCGTATCTACGAAGCCGGTCACCCAATCCCGGATGATAATTCCTTTGCAGCTACTGAACAGGTGATAAACATCGTTTCAGGCTTGTCACCGGAAGACCAGGTATTGTTCTTGATATCCGGAGGCGGTTCGGCCCTGTTTGAGAAACCTCTTGTTTCCAAAGAGACTCTGGAAGATGTAACTAAACAGCTTCTTGCATCAGGTGCCGATATTGTGGAAATTAACACCATACGCAAACGTTTGTCAGCTGTTAAAGGAGGCAAGTTCGCCAAACTGTGCGAACCAGCCGAGGTGTTTTCAGTCGTATTATCTGATATAATCGGCGATCCCCTGGATATGATAGCCTCAGGTCCAGCCTATCCGGATGACTCCACTTGTGAGCAGGCCCTTGAAATAATAGACAGATATAAAATCAAGGTATCCGATGAAGTTGAAAGACTGTTAAAAATAGAAACACCTGACACAATTACCAATGTAACAACCAGAATTACCGGAAGCGTTACACAATTATGCGCAGCAGCAGAAAAGACATGCAGGGAACTGGGCTATGAACCAATAGTGCTGACTGCAAGCCTTAACTGTGAAGCCCGGGAAGCGGGAAGCTTTTTGGCTTCCATTGCCCAGTACCATAACAGCTCAAATAAGTCCCTGGCTTTTATTGCCGGCGGAGAAACGGTTGTACATCTGAAAGGCTCCGGCAAGGGTGGAAGAAATCAGGAACTGGCACTGTCAGCTGCACTTGGAATCTCCGAATTAAATAATGTTGCGGTTTTCTCCATAGGCTCAGACGGAACCGACGGGCCCACCGATGCTGCCGGAGGTTATGTGGATAACAATACCAGTAAATTGCTTGATGAAAAAGGAGTATCCATATTTGAATTTCTGGAAAACAACGATGCCTATAATGCACTTAAGGCATGTGACGGGCTGATTATTACAGGCCCGACCGGTACCAATGTAAATGACTTGTCGGTTTTGCTGATTAAGAGGTAAGGTAGCTATATCCCTTTTTGTATAGAAAAAGCTGATGAAGATTACAATATTGAAAAAGGGAGGAATTCATCCTCCCTTCTCTTTCATCAATTAGTCATCATCTTCTACATCAAAGTCCAGAACCTTGCCGGTATAGGCATCAATTTCAATTTCATATTCCTTGCCGTTTGCTCTTATCTCTATCTCGTATTCATCATCATCCAATTCAAAATCAGTTATGCGTCCCCCGCCGGTAAGCTCAAGAGCTATTGCTTTTGCTTCATCTGCTGATATTCTTTCTCTTGAAGCATGATGTGACTTAGGCTGCTGGGTTTGCTTTGGCTGCTGGGTAGAAGCCGGTTGCTGTGTCTGCTCCGGCTTATGGGTCTGAACCGGCTGCTGTGTTTTATCAGTCTCTGATTTAGATTGCTGTTTTTGAGCAGAGGTGCTCCTGTAATCATCATCATCGTCATCAATTTCGAACTCTTCCACTCCCCCGGTTCTTGCATCGATCTTGATTTCATAGATGACACCGTCCTTATTTACTTTTATCTCGTACTCCGGATCATCGTCGTCATCATCGTCATCATCCAATTTAAGCTTTACAATCTCGCCGTCTGCAAGCTCCAGCGCTATCCTGGAAGCCTCTTCTTCTGTTATCAGATTATTGTTTTTCCTGCCCGGTTCTGAATCATCGTCATCATCCCGCTCAAATTTTACGACCCGGCCGGTATAGGCATCTATCTCTATCTCATATATTACCCCATCTGCTAATATCTTTATTTCATACTCCGGGTCATCATCATCATGTAAATCATCGAGTTCAATCTTTATTATTTCGCCGTTTACCTGCGCAAGAGCTATTTCTTTTGCCTTTTCCCTGGAAATCACTGCTCCTGAACTTGTACTCTCATTGATATTTCCGGCTACAACCCTGAAAAGGCTTTCAATTGCTATATTGTTCTTATTGCTGTACTGGATCAATTCCTTTACTGTCATTGATTCAATCTCTTCTGCAGTCAGACGCTCATCCATCTCTTGAATTCGTTTAGCTGCCAGCTGTACACCGGTCTGATTCGCGTCCCTGTCGCTGCTTGCTATTGCCTGGTTTAGTATTGTAGCTTCAATCTGCTTATTTTCAAGCATGGCCTGTATTGCCTGATTAACCTTATTCACCAGTCTGCTGTCAACAGAATCATCCTTAACCGTTATCATGACAATATTATCTTCGCCGCCTCTTATATGCCCTGTCAGGATTAACAGATCCACAAGATCGTTTACTGTGCTTTCCAGATTCCTGTTTCCGGGATCAAAGTCTTCGAGTAAATCCCTGGCATCATTGTTTAACGGTTTTATCTCCACAACTCTATCCAGCCGATTGGTTATAATCTCGATGCTTGGATTGACATCCATGGTCAGCGAGTTAGCCGGCCTGGTTAAAACTACTCCCACGACAGCAACTGCTAATATAATAATTGGTAGTACATAAAAAGCTTTCTTGAATCTCATTTATAAACTCCTCCTTGTCCATTCTATAACGATAACTCACGAGGCTGCATTTTTATTGCATGCTTTTTAAAGAAATTTTCAGTCATCTATTTCTATCTCTATAATCTCGCCTGTTCTTGCATCTATGGTTATTTCATACTCCAAATCTTCCACTTCAATTTCTACTACATATTCCAAATCATCATCATCAAACTCAAAATCAGTTATGGTTCCGTCGGCGACTGATAGGGCAATCGACCTTGCCTTCTCTGAAGAAATAAAATCGTAATCGTCATCATCATGGTCATCGTTGTCATCATCGTCGTCATCATGGTCATCATCGCCATTATCGACCTCCTGATTAGGCGAAGTAATATCCGGCGATTCTTCTGGATCCGGCTCAGGTAATGGAGTCCGGATTCTATCAATATCGGCAGACTCTATAATCTTTTCCAAATCAAGCTCCATGCTCTGACTTAATCTAACCAGTTCTTCAATGCTTAAGCCTGCGAGGTCTTCCGGTTGCAGCTCCGGATTAAGAATTATCAAATTCCTTATAAAGGTCATTTTGCTTACTGATATTCCATACATCCTTGCATACTTTTCAATGGTTGTAGTATTATCCAGCTTCTGCAGGAGCACTATAGGCTGCAGTTCTTTTGCCTGTAAATGCTCGTGGATTCTTTCATCCAAGATTTGCTTTTGCTGCTCAGCCTTATTCTGGTTTTTGTTATAAATTGATAGGAGAAGGATTTCTCTTTCCCTGCTCAGATAGCGTTCATTCATCATCCTGTCCAGAATCTCTTCTGTTACCTGATATATGTTCTTTCCTTTATACATCAGGTCCTCAATAAGCCTCTTACCATCTTGGTTATCTGCACTTAATCCTATAACCTTATCCTGCCTGTTGGATACAATTTCAATGCTTGGATTTACATCCAGATAGACACGGCTGTCAGGTATTCCGGTTTGATACTGCCAGCCGAAAAACATAATTACAAATACAGCTGCGGCAACGGCATAGGACATAAGTTTTCTAAACGGATAACTCCTATTGTTCTGTCTGGTAATATCGTCATGTTTCAACATCTTTATCCTGGGTTCTGCCTTAATTTTATCAAGTATATCTATAGGAGCCTGCTCAATTGAATTCTTCAAGCTGTTCAGTATCTTCTCTTCCCTCATGCCCTCGCCTCCCTTCCGATCAGGTAATCTCTAAGTTTTTTCAGGGCTCTATGGTATTTGGATAAGGTAGTGGAAAGTTTAAGCCCAAGGCTTTCCGCTATTTCCTTGTGCTTCATGCCCGACACAGCATAAAGCAGTACTATTTCCCTTTCCTCTTCAGACAGCAGCGCCAGCACTCCTTCCAGGACTATGCGATCGTCAAGGTCCGTCACATATGAGAATTTTACGTCATCCGATACCTCCTGCGGTTCAACCAGTATTCTTCTCTTATCCTTCCTAACTTTTGTATAATAAAGATTTCTTGCAATTGTAAACATCCATGCCAGAGGCTTTCCCATTGGCTTATACAAATGAGCCGCAGAAATCACCTTGACGTAGGTTTCCTGCATAAGATCAAGCGCTTGCTGATGCTCTTTTGTAAGGGAAAGGGTATATGCATACATAGTTCTTTCCGTAATCCCATACAAGTCATCCAAGGCGGTCATATCATCCCCTGCAATTCTCTTGAAAAGACCTTCATCAATTTCTATCCTATTGTTCCGGCTTTCTCCGGGATTATCTTCATAAACAAAAGTAAACAGCAGCATATCCAAGCTCCTTTGATCATATAACGATTAACAGCAGCAATTTATTGCATGCATAATAATTATTTTTCTCAACATAGTAATATATACCCGTTAATCCCTACTCATTCTCCTCATAAAAAAAATTCCCTAAACGGGAAATCTGGAACTTATAGCAGAATGTAATGACATCTTCAATGCCATATGCTATTGCGTATGCCAATCTGTTCTTCTTGTTTCATTTAGTTTTATGCGCTGATCCCCGCAGCTTCCTGTGACTCCAGTAAATCTCGTTTGCGGATCTGATGCCTTGCATAAAAGAAACTGGCTACCTGCCCAATCCCTGCCAGAGTCCAGGTCACCGGATAACAGAGGAATAGTATGAATATGGTGGGATACCAGGCAAAGACAGTTACCAACCAGACTATCCTCATGAGACAGGCTCCAATCAACGTGCACAGCATGGGCAGTACGGAATAACCCATTGCACGGGTCAAGCCCGGGAATACATTCATAGTGCCGCAGGCAAAGTTAGCAGCCATCATAATTTTCAAACGAAGCATTCCAAGCTCGATAACTTTGGGATCCGATGTATACATTCCAAGCAAGGGCTTGCCAAACAGCAATGTTGCACCGCCTAAAATAATCCAGGTGGCAAATATCAGTACAGTACAAATTCTGGCAATGGCATCTATCCTGTCATATTTTTTTGCACCCATACTTTGGCCGGTAAAGGTTATGGCAGCATTGTAATAGGCATTCATTGAGGTGGCGACAAATCCCTCAACATTGCCGGAAGCAGAATTTGCTGCTACCAAAGTTGATCCAAATGAATTGATCGCTGACTGAACCAATACATTGGAGATGGAAAATAATAAGCTCTGTAATCCAGCCGGCAGACCGATCCTGACAATAGCAATCAGTTTTTGCTTATGAATTTTCATTTCTTTAGGAATAAAACGTATGGCTCCATGGCTTCTGTACAGGCATACTACAATGAGCAAAGCAGAAAGATACTGGGAAATCACTGTTGCCCATGCCACACCTGCAACACCCATATTAAATACAATTACAAAAAACAGATTGAATATAACATTTACGATGCCTGCAATAACAAGATAATACATAGGGCGGCGGCTATCGCCTATGGCACGCAGGATGGCAGCACCGAAGTTATAGACCATACTGCCTGGAATTCCTAAAAAGAAAATTCTCATATAGATAATAGACAATTCGATAATATCGTCAGGCGTACCCATAAGTGTAAGCATTGGTTTACAAAAAACAAGACCCAGAATCATAACAAAGAAGCCGGTAATTATGCTGACAGCCATGGAGGTGTGAACTGAACGATTAACATCTGCATGGCGTTCGGCACCATAATCCTGTGCAACTATGACACTGGTACCTACGGATAATCCCATAAAAAGATTTACGATAAGAGCAACCAGAGAGGCTGTGGCGCCCACTGCAGCCAACGCTTCTTTTCCCGAAAATCGTCCGACTACTATCATATCAGCCGCATTAAACATAAGCTGAAGAATGTTCATTGCCATAATGGGCAAGGCAAAGAGCAGTATTTTACCCAGAAGCGGTCCGCTGCTCATATCTGTATCCATATCACGTTTCATTGAAAACACGTTAATTATCTTCCTCTGCATTCACGATTTACATACTCATCAACACAGAAAAAGACTCAGGTATTAAGCAATAACCGAGCCTAATTCTATCGATTTCGTTGTATACATATAATTGTACATTATCACTCAGCCTTTGTAAAGAAATCCGGTCTGGTCAGGCTGACAGTGTGATTTCATAAATATCCGGTAAGTATTTCAAAAATTCGGGCAGGATTATGTCCTGCCCGTTTTTAGTTACCTCATCTTAAATTCAGAGTAAATGTGCTCATACATCTCCAATACATCAGCTACGTTAATATAAAAGCTGGTATTTTCAGCAACTTCATCAGGAATATTAAGCATAGGATTGTTTTTGTACTCCTCCGACACATATTCTTCAGCTGCTTTGTTAGGTGTGGTAAACTTGGTTATATCTGCTATTCTTGCAGCTATTTCCGGCTGCAGTATAAAATTAAGGAAAGTATAAGCCTTATCCTTATTTGGTGCCTGCTTTGACATTACGAAGGAATCTATAAAAATAGGCATGCCTTCTCTGGGAAATACCGGTTCCAGTTTGTCATCGGCTTTCTTGCCTTTCACTGCCTGATTTGAATACATAAACCCCACTACAGCCTCCCTATTGATCAGGGAGTCTTCCGGTGTATTGGTTTCAAACCGCATAATGTTATCAGCCAGTTCAAATAATTTTTGTTTTGCTTCCTCTACTATTTCGGGATCTGTTTCATTGTACTCATATCCCAAAGATTTAAGGACAATTCCCATCACTTCTACCGACCAGTCCACTACAACAATACTGTCCTTCAGTTCTTCCTGCCAAAGATCACTGTAGCCGGTGATGGGATCAGCTCCCAAATCTGCTATAGCCTCCGGATTAACAAGCAGGAATGATGTTGATACGGCATACGGTATGGAGTATTCATTGTTTTCATCGTAGTAATTTCCCTGATATACCGGATTGATATTTGAGAAATTGGACAGCTTTGATTGGTCCAAGACCTCCAGCATACCATTTTGCCGTAAAATATCAACCATATAGTCAGTTACAACTGCCAGGTCATACTGATCCGGATTTGCTTCAAGCAATGACTGCATATCCTCATTGGAAGTAACTTCCTTGTAATTCACTTTAATGCCTGTTTCGGATTCAAATTCATCAATGATTTCACGGGGTATAAAGTCCCCACCCCAGGTCATAAGGTTGATCTGTCCGCTGTCTTTGCTTTGACCGCAAGCGGTAAAAACAAAGATTAATACGACTGCCAGAAGAATTGGCAGTATTCCTTTAAATTTTGTCAACTAGAACGCCTCCTTTTTATTAGCCTTTTTGTTGATTAGTTGACCCAAGCCTACTATAAAAAAGGTGCCCACCAGGATTAGGGTACATAATGCATTTACCTTCGGGGTAACACCTACCCGCATCATGGAGAAAACATGGACCGGCAGGGTTGTTGATGCGGCACCTGACATATAGGTTGATATTATGACGTCATCCAAAGAAATCGCCAGTGCCAGCAGGGATGCCGTTAGGATGGAAGGTGCAACCAAAGGCAGTATAATTGTCCTTATTATCTGCCATCTGGCAGCTCCCAAATCCTTTGCTGCCTCCAGAATTGAAAAATCAATATCATTTAGTCTCAATTGTACCATAATATATACATAAGGCACGCAGAACAGGGAATGAGACAGAACCAGAGTTAAGTGCCCGAAAGGCAGCTTAAGGGCACTGAAGAATATCAAAAGCGATATCCCCAAAGCCACCTCAGGAACCAGCAACGGCAACAGCATTATTCCATTTATGGCTTTCTTCATTTTCTTTGTCACATACATGGCAATGATAGCCGTTGCTGTTCCAATTATGGCAGACAGCACAGATGTAAGCACTGCTACTTGTATGCTTATTTTAAAAGCCTCCGCAATCACCCTGTCATTAAACAGCTGTCTGTACCAATTCAGGGTAAAGCCTGCCCAGTGAGCTGTGGAAGAGCTTTCGTTAAAAGAATACAAAATGACGCTCAAAACCGGAACGTACAGCGCAACGAAGAACAGAGACAGATAGAATGTACGGAATCGGCCCGCCCTTGCATTCATTAAAACAATCCCTCCCCC
Source organism: Clostridiales bacterium (assembly GCA_012839095.1). Classification (GTDB taxonomy): domain Bacteria; phylum Bacillota; class Clostridia; order Caldicoprobacterales; family DTU083; genus DUOA01. The sequence continues at coordinate 6,907 of DUOA01000069.1, read as the reverse complement.
TTATCCTTGGCTACCCTGTTATAGATAAACAGAACCAGCAGAACCAAAACAATCATTCCTACTGAGAAGGCTGCAGCCAGGGGTCTGTTTCTGCCTCTGGTAACCAGCGTGTTAATTAAATTGCCCAAAAAAATTGTTCTGCCTCCGCCAAGCAGGTCTGATACAAAGAACATGCCCAGAGAGGGTATGAATACCAGAGTAAACCCTCCTGCAATACCCGGTATTGTGAGCGGCAGGGTTATGTTTAAAAAGGTTTTCCACCTGCTTGCACCTAAATCATAGGAAGCCTCCACCAGAGATTTGTCCAGCTTGTCTACAGAATTATATACAGCAATTATCATGAATGGAATTAGCATGTATGCCATACCGACTAAAGTAGTCCCGAACCGGTACATCATGTTCAGAGGCTCTTTAACGATATTCAACTGCATGAGCAAACTGTTTATTAGCCCGGTTTTTCCCAGCAGGATAATCCATCCGTAGGTCCTCAGCAGACTTGATATCCAGAATGGAAGAATAATCAGCATAATCACAAAGGACCGTTTTTTAGGCTGCAATTTGGTGGTAAAGTATGCCACCGGATAACCGATTAACAAGGTGATGAGCCCTGTCAGTACAGCCAGTATGAATGAGTTAAGGAAAACCCTTAAATAAACAGGATCGAATATTCTCTTATAGTTTTCCAGAGTAAACCTGAATACAATATTCCCCAGGCTATCTCTGGACAAAAAGCTCAGTACGACCACAAACATAAGCGGCATACCCACCAGCAGGCTTATCCAAATCAGAATAGGAATGGCAGGTGCGTTTTGTTTTAGTTTCTTCATCTTCTTATATCCCATTTTCCTCAAAATCTTCCATTGGGAGAAGTATAGCTCCGGAATCCTCCCATGTTATTGTCACATGATCTCCTGCTTCGTAATCACAGTCGCTGTTCCGGTACTCTATTACTGTGATTTTTTTACCGTCCACACTGACTTCGGTTCTAATCTGTGAACCTGCATAATGGATGGATAGTACCTCACCGGTTAGGGAATTCGGCATTTCATTGCATGATATTCTCATCTTATCCATATGAATCGCCAGAACAGCCATGTCACCGGCGCATTCAGCATTGCCTGAACATCTGATATATAACTCGTGGTTTCCCAATCTAATCCTGGAATATTCATCACCCTTTTCCAGGACCTTAACCTTTATGATATTTCTGTCGCCTATAAAGTTTGCAATAAAGAGGTTCCGGGGATTGTTATAAACCTCCCTGGGACTTCCCGATTGCAGAATCCTTCCTTCATGAATCACCACAATCCGGTCGGACATATTAAGGGCCTCTTCCTGATCATGAGTCACATATACAAAGGTTGTTCCGGTTTGTTTCTGCAGCTGAGCCAGTTCTGTCTGCATGTATTTTCTTAGCTTCAAATCCAGAGCTCCCAGCGGTTCATCCAGCAGCAGGATGTCAGGTTCATTGATTAAGGCCCTCGCTATAGCTACTCTCTGCATTTGCCCGCCGGACAACTGATGCGGTCTTCGCTCTTCGTAACCGGACATCTGTACCATTTCAAGCACTTCAGCCACTCGTCTTTTCAGCTTAGTCTCATTCATGGACTTCCTGATTCGAGGCCCGTAAGCAACATTATCATACACATTCAGGTGCGGAAACAAGGCATAGTTTTGAAAAACTGTATTTACATTCCGCTTGTTAGCAGGCAAATCCTTAATGGATTCTCCCCTCAGAAGAATGTCGCCGGATTCTATACTAACCAATCCGGCAATACACCTAAGCAGTGTTGTTTTACCGCAGCCTGAAGGCCCCAGCAAGGTCAAAAATTCTCCATCATTGATATCAAGTGATATATCCTTCAAAATATGAGAATCGCCATAATATTTATTGATATTAATTAGTTTCAATAACGGTTCCTGCATTAGAGTTTCCTTTCGTTCCAAAAAAATTAGTCATCAAGCAGCGCCGCTGTCAAATCCAGCGGTTCCATGACCTTTCCGTCTTTATAGACTCGCATGTTGCCTGATGATATTTCGTCTATCAGCATAATATTCCCACCATTGTCGACACCGAATTCCAGTTTGATGTCATAAAGCTCCAGACCCTTGCTCTCAAGCACATCGCTGACCAAAGCAGTGATTTCCCTGGTACTTTTTTTGATTTCTTCAAACTGGTCAGCAGACATGATGTTCAAAGCCTCCAGACCCTCGGATGTAATCAGAGGATCTCCTCTTTCATCATCCTTCAGGGTTGCTTCCACATATGAGTCAAGCTTGTCGCCTTCTTTGACATAAGCACCGTATCTGCGCAGAAAACTTCCCACAGCCCTGTAGCGGCAGATAAACTCCAGACCCTTTCCAAAAGCTTTTGCTCCTTTAACGTCCATGGCTGCATGGGCAGGATCTGAACTTATATAGTGGGTCTTGACACCGGCACGATTCAGCATCTCAAAAAACATTGAAGATACTCTGAGATTTGCCTTTCCTATCCCCTCTATAGTAAGACCCACTGTGTTTGCCCCCGGATCAAAAACACCGTCTTCTCCGGTCACATCATCCTTGAATATAAGACGGTAGTTTCCGTTTTCCAAAACAAATACATCCTTGGTTTTGCCTTCATATATTTTTCTCATGGTTGTCACCTTCTTTCGGAAAAATCCCTCGCTGAGTAAATTCTAATATATGTCAGTAGAAAATTCAACCTGGGCTGCAGGATTATCCGATTAAGCAATTGCTCCTATAAGGCTTTTGCCGCAGTATTTATACTGCTGATTTTTTCTTGAATCTCTTCACCTGTCCAGTCGGGATTCATCGCTACGCATACCACCCTGCTCAGGATATCCAGAGTATCAGGACACATATCTTCGCTGTAGTTAAAATTCAAGCCCTGGTTGGCCTCCAGCTTAAAGGGATTTGTTCTGTCATGAGCGGATCCTCTTTTATTCATAATAGGCTCCCAATTTGTATACACATGCCTGCCGCTGTCTATTGGCAGAGAACCTCCAACGCCCTGACTTTCGGCAAAGCGTCTTGCAGTTTTCTCGTCATCAAAGATGAAGCCAAGGTGGGTAGCGCAATCACCTTCATCATTTGTCTTCAGGAATTGTATTCCACTGTCTGCCACAGCATCCATTATCACCTTTTTGGCTCTCCTTAGGTCAGCAAGTATCCCGTCAAGCCTTTTCAGCTGAACTCTCATGATTGCTCCGTTAATTTCGCTCTGCCTGCTTTGTATTCCTGCAAATACAGGATTTCTGAATTCGCTGTATATGGGGTTGATATCTGTATAGCTGAATTCTTCATTTTGGGCTTTAGCCAGACCTATATAATCCTGCCTGAATACAGAACCCCCATCGTGCAGATATACTGCCCTTTCAAATGCATCTTTGCTGTTAGTAAGAACTGCTCCGCCTTCACCACAGCTGATTATCTTAAAATAGTTAAAGCTTAAGGCACCTACATGACCGATGGAGCCCAGCCTTTTACTCTTATAGCTGCCGCCGACAGCCTGGCAGGCATCTTCTATGACCAAAATATTGTGCTTTTCTGCTATTTCCATTATCCTGTCCATGTCGCAGGGAAAGCCAATCATATGCACAGGCATGATCGCCTTGGTATTCGGACTTATTTTCTTTTCTATGTCATCCGGACTGATAGCCAGAGTCTCATCAATTTCTGCAATGACGGGTATTGCTCCTACAGCTGTTACCGCCAATGCAGATGCCATGAAGGTATATCCAGGTACAATAACCTCATCTCCGGGGCCGACTCCAAGCCCGATTAAACCAGCTATCAGTGCAATGGTACCGCCGCCCAGGAATAAGGCGTAATCCACACCCATTTTATCAGCCAGTTCTTTCTCGAAATTATCCACTTCCTGATATCTGCTTCCAACTCTATAAAACTCCTTGGAATCAAATACTCTTTTTACTGCTTGTAACTCTTCATCCCCAAATCTATACATTAGATTCCCTCCTATTTCAGATAATCATCTTGGGTATATTGTATTTCACCACTGTATTAATGTAAACGGATTTCCCAATACTTTTTTTAAGTTAATATTATAAACTTCCTTATTTAAATACTCAATAAGATATATTACTCATTCTAAGATCTCCTTGTATGAACAAGCAGCTTTTCACAGCCTGTAACATAATGAATAAAGAAATAATAACAAATTGTTTGACAAGACTTGGTTTATATAGAATAATCTGTTTTCAAATACTCTCTTATATCCGTAAGTGATTTCATATGGTCATAAGTGGGCCAGTATTCCAATCCAAAATATCGATCATAACCTGCAGCTTCTATCTCACTTATTACCTTTCTGTAGTTAATTTCTCCGTCAAATAATTCATGTCTTCCAGGAACACCAGCAGAATGGAAATGTCCGATATGTTCAATGTTTTTTGTTACATTATTAATTATGTTTCCTTCCATAATCTGCATGTGATAAACATCGTAGAGCAGTCTAATATGAGAGCAGCCCACACTTTTTAAAATATCGAAACCAAGACCGGAAGAATCCACGTAGTAACCTTTATGATCGACCAGTGAATTCAATGCCTCAAGGTTTATGGTAACATCTTCTTTAACCACTATATCAGCTATTCTTTTCAAGTTTTCAACCAGAGTATTCTTCTGTGCATCCCCTTCTCCATCAGTATCTCCGGAAAGCACTATTAGGGAATTACATCCCATATCCTTAATTAATTTGATTGATTCTGTCAGATTATTAATAATGTCATTCACGGGAGAATTCATTTTACATGACCATGAATCCTTAATACAGCAAATGGAGACAGCTATTCTGTTTTCAGCTGCCAGCCTGCCTATCCTGTTTACATCCCTGCCATCAAGCGCCCAGAATTCCACTGCATCATAGCCCAAATCAGCCGCTGCCTTTATACGGTCATAAAAATCCAGATCAGTCAAAACCGGTTCAATACATAATGATAATTTCATTTTGTTTACACCCTCCCTGCAAAACATGTAAGCGTCAAATAGACCGGTACATGGAATGTATAAGTATATTATGATTAGAGTGTCAAAAGACACCAACTAGTAAACTAAACCACTATTTGCACCTTGAAAATTTAACACAAAACTAGATTTTTACCCTAGGATGATTCTATAGACTGATAAAGAGCAATATCCTCTTCGGACTACTAGCAAAATTCCAGTTTCAAGGCGCATTTATCTAGACTGGATAGATAATCCAGTAGCTTCTTGTAATTTAATGCTGCGACTTTAAAACCGAAGAACAACTTCGTTTTCAGACTTCCCCTAACCGGCATTTCATCCACACGGTACTTTCTTCTAAGTATTGATGGAAGAGATTCGATACCATTACGGATTTTCGCAAGCTCCATAAATTCTGAAGTTTTCATGTACCGAAGTTGTTTAGCTCTTGAGGTGGTTTTCCACGATAATACTTTGGAAGTCTTTGTTTTATGAAACTTCGGCTTACACTGATCCTTGTACGGACATCTGTTACATTTTTCTTTATCCAGTGTAATGCGACATTGTTCCGTCTTGGCGTTGTAACTATTGGTAGCTGGTATTTGACCACCAGCACATTTTAGAACTTTTTTGCCGTCGGGACTGAAGTCAAATTCGGCAAATATATCTTCAGGTTTCTTTCCCTGAAAGTTAGTCGTGACAAGGTTAATATTATTGTCTTTTGCCATAGTAATATTTTCTTCGCCGCCATATGCGCCATCAGCTACTATGGTAAGTGTCTCTTCCTGTTTACCCAGCCTTTCTATAGTGTCTTTTAGAAACTGGCTGTCGCTATAAGTATTAGCCTGATAATCATAATCAGAGATAATACTTGCATTTTCACCTATATCTTCGGTAAGGTTAGCAACATATCCACGATGCTGTTTGCCAGATTTAAATCTGTAGGTTGCGTCTGAGTCAGCAGGGTTTTGAAGAATTGAAGAGTCCATAGTTTCATCGTTTTTATCCTTTAGAACTAAGGAGCCATTTTCATCCTCTATGGTTTGTTCGCCAATGACACGCACTAGAAGCTGGTATTCGCTGCTTTCACCATAGAGCCCAGCATATTTCTTCACGAGTAGAGAAGCATCACAAAGGACTTTCTCCATCTTCTCACTGATATCCATGCTTCGTGTATGATAAATAACCTTGTTATAGTCATCGGCTTCACAATAGTGTTCCATTCCGGTTGGTATATCATCGTCATTCTTGTGAAGAAGTTTTACAAAATTGGCTACGCAAGTGTACAGTAATTCTAGACGAGAGAGCTTCTTGATATTAGACGCTACCATCATACTGTCCATTCGCTTTAAAGCAATATTAATTCCCATGATATCAGCAATCTGAGCAGAAAGGCTGGTAATGCAGTTCTTTATGAGATCGATCCCTGTCATGGCTTCGTAAGTCAAACATCTTTCACGAAAACGACTTAGCGTTCTATCGCTTAACGGTTGTTCCTTGAAACTGGTCGTATGAAGAGCATACTGGAACCTTATATCAAACATCAAAGACTCCATGACCTCATCATCGGTTAATCCTAAAAGTTCTTTTAGAATAAGTGAGCCGATTATGATATTAACAGGAGTGTTGGGGCGGGAGGCTACATCACTATATAGAACAGCGAAATCATCTTCCTTTATTGCTGGAAAAATGTTATCAGCAAAAGGTTTTGCCCAGGATTTATCAAGAAATTTTCTTTCTCTCTCAGTAAGCGATAGCATGCTATCATTGAATGATATTTGGGTACAATCATTTTTGACAAAAGACATTGTTAATTTCCTCTCGTATCCATCAATAGTATATCTCTATTATACTATATATTGGGCTTCTTATGGGCTTTGTGTTAAGTTTTCAAGGTGCAAGTGATAATATTATTTATTAGGGCTTTTGACACCTAAATCAT
>DUOA01000068.1 GCA_012839095.1 Clostridiales bacterium | reverse complement strand
AGCTGAAAATAAAGGTAGTGGCAGAAGGCATAGAAAAACAGGAACAACTGTCATATTTGCAGGAACTGGATTGCCATACCGGTCAGGGTTATCTGTATTGCAGACCGTTATTTTCTGAAGAGTTTGCAGCAGTTCTTTCCAAGGGGAAGTGTGAACCTTTAATCTACAAAAAAGAACGAAGAGTAATTCATGAAAACAGAAGAAGAACTTTCAGAGTCAATTTTTTACACTTGCAGGAAGCCAGTCTTACCATGAAGGAATTACGAGGGAAAAATGTAAACATCGGCAATACAAGGGTCATGCTGAAAAATATCGGGCCTGATGGGTTATGTTTTATTTCGAATATAAAAATACCTATCGAGCCAAGCGTTGTATTGCAGATCGCAGCAAAGCTGAATGGGAAAGAAATAGTATTGGAAGGGATTCCTGTTTGGTCTGACGAGACAGTGGATGACTTGTATGAATACGGAATTGAGTTCAGAATAAGCGAAAAGGATAAGGCCTATCTGACAGAGCTGCTGCACGAGGCAGTGCTGTGCAAGGAAACCATGCAGAACACCTGTCAGTCATAGGAAACCCGTATGGAAATATCCTGATCATAATTGCCAAAACCTCTGCCGAATATATTTATCCCTCCGGGGTTTTGTGCATCCGGTGGGGACTCGATCCTGAAGGTCAAATTTTTATTGGGTGAAAGGTTCAGGTCCCTTAAAGTGATATCTGATAATGTAATACCATCTATCCTGCTGCCCGCATCTGTCACACGGATGGTTTTTAAAAGTCCGTATTCGCTGTTGCCCCGCCACCATTCAGGTGTATATATCCCTTTGCTTTTGCCGAAATCTCCCGGACTGGTCCAATAACCCAGTAAGACGTTGTTTATGTAAAAATAGATATCAGAAGGCCAGTCTTCTTTATATAATGGGTACTCAGAGCTGATTTCAAGAGCAATTTCAATAGATTTGGGGGATGGGTAAGGCAGCACATAGCCTGGTATTTCATATTCCACCCAGCCTGACTGAAACCATATGAGTGAAGCATGAACACGATTAGGATCGCTGAAGTATCTTGGATCGTCTATAATACCGATATAATTCTCCCTGGAGGCTAATCCGCATGTGGGAGTCACATCATAGCTTTTGTACTGACCAACAGGTATTGAAACAAGGTGGATATTATCAGTGCGTTTTTCCCTGGAGAGAACAAGGGTAATTTGCTCCAGGGCCAGAGAACATTTCTTCTGCAGGCCTCTTTTTCCGGGGACGTTTTTTGTTTGTACAAAGCCTGAATTCTCCAGTATGGATATGTGCCGGGTCATAATGGAGGAGGAAACTCCCAGAATCTTGGCCAACTCCCCAATATTTTTGTCCCCGTCCATTAAAACCTCCAATACCCGTACTCGGGTTTCGGAAGCCAGGGCTTCAAAAATTCTCATGTTCTTTGTATGTACACTTATGTTCATGTTTCCGCCTCAAACTATATTTTCTGCCTTTGTATTGTTTGATTATATAACCAGCGGATTAATTAGTCAATTGAGGCTGTGAATATTGTGAAATAAGAAGAAATTTCATTGACTGCACTGTTTTAGTATGATATATGAAATAACATATACCATACTTAAGGAGTGAGAAAATGCCCATCATTGACTTACCATTAGAAGAACTAAAGGTATACAAGGGTACCAATCCTCGTCCGTCAGACTTTGACGAATACTGGGACCGGGCCATAGCGGAAATGAAGGCAGTTGATCCGGATGTTCAGCTGAAGGAAGCATCCTTTCAGACGCCTTCCGCTGTCTGTTATGACTTGTACTTTACAGGCGCAGGCGGTGCAAGAGTGTATTCCAAATTTCTGCGGCCCAGGAAGATAAGCCAGGCATGTCCTGCGGTTATCATGTTTCACGGTTATTCAGGAGACAGCGGCGGCTGGGCGGATAAACTGTCTTATGTTTCTGAAGGATTCTGTGTGTTTGCATTGGATGTAAGAGGCCAGGCCGGAAAATCCGAAGACCTGGGCGGAGTAAAAGGAAACACCCTGAACGGTCATATAATTCGCGGCCTGGATGAGGAAGATCCAAGCAAGCTTTTGTTCAGAAACATATTCCTGGATACTGCCCAACTGGCGGGAATTGCCATGGATATGGATTTAGTGGATGAGACCAGAGTAGGAACCATAGGGGGCAGTCAGGGCGGCGGCCTTACCCTGGCCTGTGCTGCACTGGAACCCAGAATAAAGCGAGCAGCTCCTTTTTATCCCTTTCTCTGTGATTATAAGCGTGTTTGGGAAATGGACCTGGCCAAGGATGCTTATCAGGAACTGAGAACCTTTTTCAGAAACCATGATCCTCTCCATGAAAGAGAAGAGGAGATATTCACCCGGCTGGGATACATTGATCTTCAGTTTCTGGCTCCCAGAATAAAAGCAGAGGTCATGATGGGTACCGGCCTTATGGACACCATATGTCCTCCGTCAACTCAGTTTGCAGCATTCAATAAAATGACCTGCAAGAAAGAAATGAAGATCTTTCCGGATTTCGGGCATGAATATTTGCCGGGTTTTCATGATCTTACCTTTCAGTTTATGCTGGGAATGTAGTACATTATCATATCCTATACATCAAGCGGCAGATCAGGCAGCCTCTTATTATTGAGGGGCTGCCTTGTTATATTCTGTTTTAAATGCTGAATAATCTGATATACTGGAAAATAATCGGAGATAATGATTAATACCGGAGAACATGGGAGCGTACAGGATGAACAGACAAAGAGTAGCTGAGGTACTGAATGAGATTGCCCTCTACCTGGCCTTAAAGGGAGAAAGCCCCTTTAAGATACGTGCTTATGAGAATGGAGCAAGAATTATCCAGACCCTGGATGAAGAATTGGAGACCCTGATTCAGGAAAAACGGCTGGGCACGGTTGAGGGAATCGGAAAAGCTTTGGAGCAGAAGATAACAGAGCTGGTTCTGACCGGGGATTTGGAGTATCTTAAGGAGCTGAAGGCGGAGTTTCCTCCCGGTTTGTTTGAGCTTTTTAAGGTACCGGGCCTGGGGGCAAAAAGAATCCGGATATTATATGACACCCTTGGCATTGCATCCCTCGGCGAGCTGGAATACGCCTGTGACGAAAACAGGCTGGCAGCTCTGCCGGGATTCGGAAGGAAGACCCAGGAAAACATTAAAAAAGGCATATCTCTTATTCGTGCCACTGCCGGCAGGTATCTGTTGCATGAAGCAGGGAGTATGGCATTTTCCCTGCTGAAGAGCCTGAAGGCCTGCCCGCAGATCCAATCGCTGAGCATAGCGGGCAGCCTTCGAAGGAGCATGGAAATAATTAAGGACATTGATATCGTTGCTTCTTCGAAGGAAGCAGAGAAGGTAATGGACTTTTTTGTATCCCTGCCTGAGGCAGTTGAAATAACCGGGCATGGGCCGACCAAATCCGGCATACGTCTGAAGAGCGGAATTGCAGTGGATCTCCGGGCGGTTTCACCGGAGCAGTTTCCCTATGCCCTTCACCATTTTACAGGAAGCAGGGAACACAATACCAAAATGAGGCATATTGCCAGGTCCATGGGGCTGAAAATGAATGAATACGGTTTGTTCAGGGATATTGACGGCATCAGCATTCCATGCAGCAGCGAATGGGAGCTGTTTAGTGCCCTCGGTATGTCCTATATTGCTCCTGAACTCAGAGAGGACATGGGTGAGGTGGAGGCTGCACTGGAAGGCAGGCTTCCCAGACTGGTTGAAAGCAGCGACCTGCAGGGGATTTTTCATTTGCATACCAACTACAGCGATGGACACAACACAATCAGGGAACTGGCAGAAGAGATACGCAGACAGGGTTACAAATATATGGGAGTCTCGGATCACAGCCAGTCCGCCTATTACGCTGGAGGGCTGAAGGAAGAGGACATAATCAGGCAGCATGAAGAAATCGATGCCTTGAATGCCCTTTACGATGATTTTCATATCTTCAAGGGTATCGAATCCGATATACTGTCCGATGGTTCCCTGGATTATTCCGATGAATTTCTGGAGTCTGTGGACTTTGTAATCATTTCAGTTCATTCCCGCTTCAGTATGGACAGGGAGAGCATGACACAAAGAATCCTGAATGCAATGGACAATCCCCACGCCACCATCCTGGGTCACGTTACCGGAAGGCTTTTGTTGTCCCGGGACGGGTATGAAGTGGATATGGTACGCGTATTGGAAAAGGCAGCTGAAAGGGGGACGGTTCTGGAGATTAATGCAAATCCCCACAGGCTGGATCTGGACTGGCGCTGGGTGAAAAAGGCCAAGGAAATGGGCATCCGGCTCATTATTTGTCCTGATGCCCACAGCATATACGATATATCCAATACAGCCTTCGGCCTTGCCATGGCACGCAAAGGCTGGTGCGAAAAGGAAGATATATTGAACTGCCTTGATATCAGTGCCATGAAAGGTTTCTTATCAGGCAGAAGAAGATGATTCCATTCTTACCTGTGCTATTCTGCCTTGGCTTTCTCAGGCGCGGGTTTTATCGATTCTCTTGCTTCTCTTACCAGGGCCCGAATATCTCTGCTGGGAGTATTCCTATACCTGAACATCTTGCCTTCCCAGGTGCGCAGGGTAACAGTTTCAGGCCCGCGGGAAACCAGGTAGGTGGGCAGAACAGGTGTCTTACCGGCTCCCCCCGGCGCGTTTATTATATAGGTGGGGATGGCCATGCCGGAAGTCCGGCCTCTCAGATGCTCAAGAATTTCCATGCCCTCATCCACGGAGCAGAGAAAGTGACCGGTTCCTTTTACCTGTTTGGGATGGAATATATAATAAGGGCGTACCCGTATTTTCAAAAGCTCATGATTCAGGCATTGCACAATAAACTTGTTGTTATTGATTCCATTCAAAAGAACCATCTGGTTTCCAATTGATATACCGCTGTCGGACAGCATTTCGGCTGCCTTTTTGGCATCTTTGGTAATTTCCTTGGGATGATTGAAGTGTGTATTTAAATAAATCGGATGGTATTTCTTCAGCATACTGCAGAGATCAGGAGTTATTCTCTGAGGCAGTGTAACCAAGGTGCGGGATCCTAACCTGATAATCTCCACATGGGGAATAGCCCGTACGCTGCTTATCAGCCATTCAAGCATTTCATCCTCCAGCATCAGGGAATCTCCTCCGGTTATCAAAACATCCCGGATTTCCGGATTTTCCCTTATATAGTCAAGGGATTCCTGCAGCAGCCATTTGGGCCTGTGCCGGTCAACCTGCCCGATGTTGCGTCTGCGCTGGCAAAAACGGCAGTAATTTGCACATTTATTAGTTACATTGATTATCAGTCTGTCGGGATAGCGGCGTGTGATGGAGCCGGCAGGACTGGTGAACTCTTCTCCCATTGGATCCAGTTCGCCGGAGTCATCTGCCAACTCTGCTATGGTTGGCAGCCCCATCAGCCGTATGGGGTCAAAAACATCATCCGGATCCATCAGGCTGGCATAGTATGGAGATACTGCCCAGCGATATTTCCCGGACAAAATTGACAATTCACTTTTGTCTTCCTCTGTGAGATTGAGTATCTTTTCAAGAGTATCCACATCATTAATGGTATTTTCCATATGCCATCTCCAGTTGTTCCAGTCTTCCTCCCTGGCATTGAAAAGAGCAAGCAGCTTTTTCCTGGAGGCGTCAAATGCCTGCTGCATTTCCATTCCCCTGGGTATGCACTTTTTAGCCTCCAGATACTCGCCGGTCTTGCCGGACAGCTCAGCGGCCCTTTGAAGTGAAATCTGTCTGTTGCTGAGTCTTTCTTTCACTCGCATCCTTCCTTTCCCCATAGTATTCTGAAAATAGTTAAGCGTTCACACAATTGATGCTTATACTTCAGTATATCATAAAAGGAGGGCATTATAAGAAAATAAAGAAGGAAAAAAAGCAGTATTACAAAAATTGCAGGAAATACTTCCGGAACATCTGACAGGTTATGGGGAAAATCAGATATAACAAAGAAATACTTTGAAAATTTAAGCAGGATTAGGTATCATAAGCTTGAAAGGCTGGGATTATTACATGATAAATGGCAACATTGAGGGTTTATCCAAGCAAATCCTGCAACGACTGGACAGTATCTATGAGATGTCAGTTGAAAGGGAAGATTTTCTGTCTGAGGAAATGGTGCTGCTTTTGTGTGAGCTTACAGGAACAATAAACCGTGAGATATCCGTATACCTGAACCGCAGGGGAGAGGTTATGGATGTTTCAGTGGGTGATCAGACTCAGGTGTCCCTGTCTGACATGAGCCTGCGCCGCAGCAATGTGCGCCTGAGCGGCATCAGATGTATTCACACTCATCCCGGGGGCAGCGGGTTGTTATCCGGGGTTGATCTGAACTCTCTTATTGCTTTGCGTTTTGATGCAATGACTGCCATCGGCGTGCAGGATGGAAGCTATGTTAACAGCTATACCGCCTTTTTGACTCCTCCCGGTGATCCTGACCCCTATATCATATACGGGCCCTTTACATTGAAAGCTCTGTGCGGTGAAGAGCTGATGCGTGAAATAAGACGCCTTGATCCCCTGATAAGTATGCCGCAGACAGTGGACACCATGCAGGATGAAGAAGAACGGGCCATTCTGGTCGGCCTGGATGACAGAGGAGAGGGGATTCGTTCGGTAAATGAGCTGGAAGAGCTGGCAAAAACGGCCGGAGCGGTGGTCCTCCATAAGACTACGCAGAACAGAAAGATGCCGGAGCCGGCAACCTATATCGGCCGGGGAAAGGCTGCCGAACTGGCTCTGCAGTGTCAGTCCATGAACGCCAATCTGGTAATATGTGACGATGAGTTGTCAGCAGTTCAGATAAAAAATCTGGAGAGCACGCTGGGTGTTAAGGTTATTGACCGGACAACCCTGATCCTTGATATTTTCTCCCGGCATGCAGTATCAAGGGAGGGAAAACTGCAGGTCGAACTGGCGCAGCTTAAATACCGGCTGCCCAGGCTTACAGGAATGGGCCATGCTCTTTCCAGGCTGGGCGGCGGCATAGGAACAAGAGGCCCGGGTGAAAAGAAACTGGAAACAGATCGCAGGCATATCCATAGGCGGATTAATGAAATTGAATCTGAGCTGGCCAGGGTTAAGGAACGCAGAAGCGCACTTCGGAGCAAACGGGAAAGGGAGGGATTGTTAATCTGCGCTCTGGCAGGATACACCAACTCAGGCAAAAGTACTTTGCTGAATGCACTGAGCGGCAGTAATGTGCTGGTTGAAGACAAACTGTTTGCCACGCTGGATCCTGTATCCCGGGGGATAACCCTGGCTGATGGTCAGAAGGTTCTTCTGATTGATACGGTAGGATTTATTGACAAGCTTCCCCATGATCTGGTGCAGGCTTTTCATTCCACCCTGGAAGAAGTCGCGGAGGCAGACTTGCTGCTCCATGTTGTGGATGCATCCTCTCCTAATTTGTCAGAGCAGATGATGGTGGTGAAAAGGGTATTGAATCAGCTGGGAGCAAAACAAAGAATGATTACCGTATACAATAAAATGGATTTGGCCGGGGATTCTGTGCTGCTGCCTGTTGAAAAGCCTCAGGCATGCGTTTCAGCCCTGTACGGCGAAGGATTGGATATCCTGCTTGATCTGATCCGGGAGAACCTCCCCAGAAAAACCAGGTTGGTAAAACTGGTAATTCCCTATGAACAGGGCAGTGTACGCTCCATGCTTCATGAAGAAGGAAAAATCCTGAACGAGGAATTTGCTGCTGAAGGAGTTCATATAGAAGCGGAAGTAGATGAGGCATTGTATGGCAAGGTAAGAAATTTTCTGCATATTGTTTAAACAATATTAGCCTTGGGTAATATAGTATATATGTGAATATATGTGAATATCAAGGAGGCGTGGTTGTGAAGGTTTATGTTGATCAGGATCTGTGTATCAGCTGCGGGCTGTGCATAAGCATCTGCGAAGAGGTATTCCACTGGAACGATGATGACAAGGCTGAGGCTGTCAGCGGGGATGTTCCGGAAGAACTGGAGGATTCGGTACAGGAAGCTGTTGAAAGCTGTCCTACGGAAGCCATCAAAGAGATTTGAACACCGGACCGGTACATAACGATTTGGCATATGGCAGTAAAGAAGCCGCTGCATGGCAGCGGCTTCTTTGATTCAAGTCCACTTGATCTTTCTTCCTGTTTATACTCAATGGTCTTTAAAACTCGATTTTCTTTTCCAGGTAAGCTGACAGGTCATCCATAGGTATGCGAATCTGTTCCATTGTATCCCGGTCTCTTACCGTAACAGATTGGTCTTCCAATGTATCGAAATCCACTGTAATGCAGTAAGGTGTGCCAATCTCATCCTGCCTGCGGTAGCGTCTTCCTATGCTACCGGACTCATCATAATCCACATTAAATTTACTGCTCAGTCTGCGATACAGTTTCTCGGCAGGCTCTCTCAGCTTCTTGCTGAGGGGAAGGACAGCTGCTTTAAATGGTGCCAGAACCGGGTGCAAATGCATGACTATGCGCGTGTCGCCGTTTTCCAGCACTTCCTCATTATATGCCTCAGACAGGAAGGCAAGGACCACCCTATCCGTACCCAGGGACGGCTCAATGCAATAGGGAATAAACTGTTCGTTGGTCTCTGGGTCCAGATAATTGAAATTCTCGCCTGAATGAGCGGCATGCTGTTTCAGGTCATAATCTGTCCGATCGGCAATGCCCCACAATTCCCCCCAGCCGAATGGAAAGAGGTATTCAATATCAGTGGTGGCCTTGCTGTAGTGAGAGAGCTCTTCCTCGCTGTGATCCCTCATCCTGATATGCCCTTCCGAAATCCCCAGGCTTAACAGCCAATCCCTGCAGAAAGCCCTCCAATATTCGAACCATTCCAGGTCCTCGCCCGGTTTGCAGAAAAATTCCAGTTCCATCTGTTCGAACTCCCTTGTACGGAAGGTGAAATTACCGGGCGTAATTTCATTTCGGAAGGACTTGCCGATCTGACCTATACCAAAGGGAAGCTTTTTTCTGCTGGTACGCAGTACATTCCTGAAGTTGACGAAAATACCCTGAGCGGTTTCCGGCCGCAGATACAGCTCGGACTGGGAATCTTCAGTCACACCCTGGAAGGTTTTGAACATCAGGTTGAATTGTCTGATGGGAGTAAAGTTGAACTTGCCGCACTCGGGGCAGGCGATGTTGTGTTCAGCAATATACTCCTCCATGCGGGAATGGGACCAGCCGTCTATTCCCTCCACACTTTCACCCTTTGCCTCCATAGCATCTTCAATCAACTTATCTGCCCGGAACCTTGCCTTGCATTCCCTGCAATCCATCAGGGGATCGTTGAAGCTTCCAAGATGGCCGGAGGCAGCCCAGGTCTGAGGATTCATCAGAATTGCCGCATCCATGCCTACATTGTAAGGGCACTCCTGAATAAACTTTTTCCACCAGGCAGCCTTGACATTATTCTTGAGTTCCACACCTAGGGGACCGTAATCCCAGCTGTTGGCCAAGCCGCCGTATATTTCCGAACCAGGGAATATAAAGCCTCTGCCCTTGCAAAGGGCGACCAGTTTATCCATTTTGTTTTCAATTGTCATTCAAGTGTCTCCTTTCATAAGAACTGCTATATAATAAAAAGCCTTTCATCCCGGCAAAGGGACGAAAGACTTCTCTTCCGCGGTTCCACCCTTTTTGATCCCCTGCAGAGGGAATCCACTTTAAATACACCGGTTCCAGGGCGCCTTCATATCTGCATGCCGCCGGGCTTCCACCATCCCCGGTTCGCTTATGGCAGAGGCAGGATACTACTCCTCCCTGTCATTACCGTCAATCTTTAACCATTATTATGACCTGAATTAAGAAGAATTGTCAAGTAAAAACTTGCCCTTTTAACAAATATCATGTACAATGTATCTAATAATTTGTGGGGAGACAATTCGGGAACAAATGGCTGAATCTCATCAGGCCAAATGGTTCAAGGGATAAATTTTAATCAAGCAGGTAGATATGATTTGGAATGGAGAAGGGGAAACAAATGATTGAAAAAGAATTTATCATTGAAAATGAGGCCGGATTACATGCCAGACCAGCGGCCAGGCTGATAAAGCTGGCAGGCAGCTTTTTGTCGGATATCAGCATCATCCGGGACAACAAAACCGGAAATGCAAAAAGTCTCCTGTCCGTATTGGCACTTGGCATTTACAAGGGTACTAAAATAACCGTACGTGCAGACGGCCCTGACGAAATAACAGCTATGTATAAAATCAGTAAACTCATTGAAAACAACTTTTCTGAAGAAGATTGACACCATCTTCTTTCTTTTTTCCTATTCTTAAATTAAAATGAATTTGTGTTGAATGAAACCAGCATGTTGGCAATAGTATGTTAATAGTTGATTTTCCTGCTTTTTTACGGGAGGCGGTATTTATGAAGAGGTCGTGGCATTCCATGACGGGCAGGGGGGAGAACCTGATTATAAGACCTGCCTGTCCATCGGATGCCGATGCTCTGGTTGAAACCCTGGAGGAAGTTTCCAATGAGGGAATCTACCTTTTGCATGATCATGCCACCCGTACCCCGGCTGAACAGGAAAGAATCATACGTTATCTGGACTGGTCCCGCAATCTGATAGCGGTTGCCTCCCTGGACAATCAGATTGTAGGTGGAATGGGCCTTTTTGTTGGTGGTACATCGCCCAAGTCTCAGACCTTCTGCAACCTGGGAATTCATATTGTCCGAAGGGCCAGATCATTGGGCATTGGCTCAATGTTGATGACATATGGTATTGACTGGGCCAGGGAACGGAACTATCATAAAATCTGTCTGAGCGTTTTTTCCACCAACCACCGGGCTCTTTCCCTCTATAAAAAGCTGGGTTTTGTTGTTGAAGGGATACGGAGGGAACAGTATTACTTCAGGGATCAATGGGTAGATGAAATCTTGATGGCCAAATTTCTGCAGGAGCAGAGCTGATAAGGCAGGGGGCATTTATATGTTTAATTTTTTCTTCATATTATTGTTTTTAATTAACGGACTTGTTTCACTGTCTTTTTTTATTTTGGCTGTAGTTTTCTTTTTTCTGGAGGCGAGAAATGCAACCAGGGCGGCAGCAAAAAGAACGCTTGTTATAACCGGTGTGATTTTAACAGCCGGTCTGGCAAATGCTTTAATGATGCGTTATGCAGTGGTTTTCCCCAAAGTGGGGGGATACGACCTGAATTCTGCCTATTACCTGATTATAAACCTGATATCAGCCGTAGTATCTTTTTTTACTTATATTTTTTATCTCAGGACGGGTCAGGGCCTGTCAAAAGCCGGCGGAGCGCCGGGCAGCCTCCTGCTGGATCCTGAAAGAACTTTGAAAAAGCTGGACTGGAAATGGATTCTGTTTCCTGTTCCCTTCCTGGTTGTATGGACCTTCTTCTGGTTTGGTATAGCACCTCCCCAGCCTACCGAGCTGGCACTGGCAGCATCGCCGGAAGGAGACAGTCTGATGGCTTATGTCTATACCTTTTTTACCGCCTCATTTCTGGCACCTGTTACTGAAGAAATTTTGTACCGGCATTTTGCCATGGGTCTCTTTGCCAAACTGTTTGGTGACAGCAAGCTGGCTGTCATACTGAATGTGGGCATTACATCTTTGATTTTTGCCATTGCCCATTCCGGAGTGGTAACCGAGGACTGGATTAAAATCATACAGATCCTGCCCGCCGGGTTGGCTTTTGGATGGATCAATAAAAAGAAGGGCCTGGAACATTCCATTTTGGCACATTCTGCTTTTAATACCCTGATCATTCCTGTTTCAATGGTCATTGAATTCATCGGCAGCGGGTGGAATTGACTCCTCCTCAATATGGCTTCCATTCATTTACCATCCTTATAAAAAGGTATAAAATACAATTGCCGGGGAAAGATTCAGATAATATGGAACTTTCCGAAAGAGGTGCAGGTATGAAAACAGGAAACATGATAAAGGAATATACCAGAGAAGCCAACTTCAAGCTGGAAGACCAGTATAACGGAACCAAAGAAGCAATCAGGCTGATAGCGGAGGATAGAGCAGGAGAATTCATCCTGATGGGGGATATCGGTCTGACAAAGGATGAAAAGCAGCTGCTTGCTGAATTGATTGCTGCCAGCATGATGCAGAGCTTTTCCCTGGGTTATGGAGTGGGAAAGGTGGAAGGTAAGACAAAGAAGCAAATATTTCTGTAAAATTCTTGTGAGTGCATCCGGAAAATCTGAAATTTTTGTAGAAATTGTTCGGTTAAGATGGAAGAATCATTGTAAGAAGCTCCAATTATATGATATGATTTAGTTGTGTCTATGGTGTAATGTAAACTGGAGGAAAAAATGATGGGGGTTAAGGGCATCAAAAAGGACAGTACAGTTTTTCTTGCAGTGTTTCTTCTGTCGGTAATCATATACAGCACGGTTCAATGGTTTGATTCCCACATCTACCACATATTCCGCATGGATGACTATCTGTACTGGCACATAGCCCTGGAGGGTCTTAGCATTGTCATGTCCTTTTGCATATTTTTATTGTCCTATTACACCGTTGCCAGAACTAAAAATCTAAGAACCATTTTATTTATGTGCACTTTCTTAATCGTTGGGCTGCTGGATGCCATACATACACTGACTTACGACGGAATGCCGGGCTTTTTTTCACATGCATCAATCTCCAAGGCAACCTCATTCTGGATCGCCGCCAGGCTTACAACAGTTCTTGGGATGATGGCAGCAGGCCTGGTCAGTAAGAATCGTACTGTCAGACTGCATCGCTCTGTCTTTGTTCTTGTCTCACTACTATACAGCGGGCTGCTTACTTTCCTGATTCTGTACAAACAGGAGTACATACCGCCTTTGTTCATAGAAGGTTCAGGGTTGACTCCACTGAAGATTTATCTGGAATATACGATTATTGCCATAATGATCATAAATATGCTGCTCTTCTACCGAATCTACCGTCAGGGCGAAGAGGCTGAAGAATACAAATTTATTATTCTGTCATTGCTCCTCAGCATTTTCAGTGAGCTGTCATTTACAATGTACAATAATGTTTATGATACCTACAACCTGCTGGGCCATGTATATAAGATAATTGCATATGCCCTGATATTTAAAGGTAAGTTCGTGCTCAACGTGCAGAAACCCTATCTGGCCATGTACGAAGCAGAACAGCAGCTGGCCCGGTATGTAAACAACCTGGAAAAGCTGGTTGATACTAGAACAATGGAAATTAAAGCTGCCAATGAAAAACTGCTGAAAGACATGGACTACGCAAGAAATATTCAGACAGCCCTGCTTCCCTTAGCCTTTCCCAGAACCGGGAAACTGGATTTTGCAGCCAGATATCTGCCCTGTGAAAAGATAGGGGGCGACTTTTATAATGTATTTCGTCTGGATGAAGACAACATAGGCATCCTGATAGGCGACGTTGCAGGCCACGGTGTTTCTGCTGCCATGATCACCGTTTTTATTAATCAGAACATTCACGTCAGGAGGGAGTTTGACGACGGGCGCATCCGAATCCACACTCCCAAACAGGTTCTGACAAATCTCTTTTATATTTATAACAGAATGAATTTCCCTGAAGAGATCTACACTGTGATGTTTTACGGCATTTTCAATCTTAAGGACAATACTTTCACCTATTGCTCGGCTGGAATGAACACAGAACCCTTGATTCTGCACAAAAGCGGAAACGTGGAACCCCTTCAGATAAAAGGAGTGCCCATATGCAAACTGGGGGGAATTATAAGTCCTTCCTATGACAATCAAACAGTGCAGCTGGAGGAAGGGGACAGCCTCCTTTTCTACACCGACGGGCTTATAGAGATCGATCGGAAGATGCCGGAGCATTTCAATTCGGACAATCTGGTGGAATATCTGCGTGGAGTACAGAATATCACAGCTGCTGAAACTGTAGACCATATGTTTGATCTCTATTATGCTCTTCGAGGTGACAAGAAAATGATTGATGACGTTACAGTACTGGTAGTGAGGATTGGTACGGAAATACAAAATCAGGAAGTGCAGGGTGATGTAAAACTGACAGCGGTTGCTGCCGGACGATAATAGCAGCTGAGACAGAACAGAACCACCTGCATTAAAATATTGTAATGGAAAAAAAGTAGATAAAGGGAAGGAGAATTATAATTGAATCGGTCGCTTTCATTGATTACAAGAACGGCCATACTGCTGGCCCTGACTGTACTGTTTCAGTCCCTGCGGGTATTGATGCCTTTCATGCCTGCCAACATCAGCCAGTATGTCATAGGCTCCCTGGTAAACCTGTGTCTAATTGTTGCTGCAGTTGTTGTGGGAATCAGGGGAGGGTGTGTGATTGCCGTTGTAGCACCTCTGATAGCCTTTTTTCAGGGCTTTACCCCATCTCCGATTTTGGTTGCGCCTATTGCCCTGGGCAACCTTGTACTGGTAGTTGTTGTAGCTCTTTTATACGATAAAAACCGGTTGACAGCCCTTGCTGCCGGTGCTGTTTTGAAATTTGTTACCTTATACCTGGGTGTTGTCAGGATAGTCGTACCTTTGCTTCTGCCTGATGTAAACGAAAAGATTAAGGCTGTACTTTCAGTACAGTTCAGTTGGCCGCAGCTTATAACCGCATCCATTGGCGGGATTTTGGCGGTAATAATTCTTCCCGTCCTGAAAAAAACCATAAAACAGTAAAAAAAGCAGCCGGCTGCTTTTTTTACTGCTCATCGTAGTCCATATTTTCCGACTGTTCCGGTTGGCTCAGCAGTTGAGCCATTTTCATAATCACATCCATGGATTCCTTCTGTTCCTCATTCAGCATTGGGGTAAGGGAGTCCATAATTTTTTGTATCTGATCATCCTTCTCTGTCTCTTCTGCCTGTCTCTTTTTTTCCTTCTTATCTTTCCTGGTCAATTGCTCCGCAGTTCCCGCAGCATCAATTATTTTCACTATCTGCATGGTTTTCTCTGCTTTTTCTTTCTGCTCCTCAGGGAGAATTGGATGAATCACCTTAAGCATTTCACTTATGGACTGGAAGGGATTTACCTTCTGATCACCTGTCAGAGTTCTGCTATTTCTGTAAAGAGCAATGTTTCTATGAAATCTTTCAGCGTTTTCATAAAAACTTAATGCCCGGTCCATGCGTTTTCTGCTGTCCTGACTGAGATAAGGCTTCATTGCCTTTATTGCTTCCACCTTCCTGGCTGCCGGATCGGACGGCACATGGAGCAAGTCTGCCCGATTTCGCTTATGATAAGTATGATTTATAACATCCTTTATCAGGTATAAGGCTTCCATAAAACCTGCTGCTGAATAAACAATATCCTGCTCCGCCTCATGCAGATAGGGGCCCAGAGTTTTAAGCATCTGTATGCTCCGGGGATGATATATGCCTTCCAGCTTCTTTAATCCGGGCCGCAGCAGGATTCCGCCGGCAAACAAAAGCAGAAGGAATTCAGGCCGGATGGAGCGAGGCTTTCCCCCGGGTTTGACAGGTTTCAGGGGGCGGGGATCAGGCAGCGGTGATTTCCATGGCCGGCCGCTTGCAGGATACGCCGGCTTTGCTTCCTGCCGGACAGTTGTCCTGTTTGACGGAGCCGGGGCTGTTGATGCAGAAGCTGCCCTGTTGTAAGGCGGCTCTGCATCAGGAAACAGATCGCGCCTGGGTATGAACTTCCATGGTTCTTTTCTTTTATAGGCCATATGGCTTCTTTTCTGTATCATTGCACTCCTCCTAACAATGATATAAAACGGTTACTGTCTGTATGGTGCCGCATCCTACTCTATAATACGCCGTATGGTTAGTGTTGTGCATTGAAATATTGGATGTATTGTGTCAATTGCGGATGAAGTGAATAGGATGGTAAAGGAAGATCATTTTTAGGAGGGATGATATGGAGTTCAGCACCCAGGATATGAAAAGGATGTCTCAAATAGCAAAAAAGATGGAGGGAAAATCTGAAGATCAGGTGGTCAGAGAGCTGGCGGAAATGATTAAAGCCGGACAGGGGGGACTGACCCCTCAGAAAGCAGAGCAGATGTTTCAGATGATTATGCCCATGCTGACCAATGAGCAAAAACAAAAAATAAGCAAGCTGTTAAAAGAACTCTGGGATTAATCTGCCTCCCCCAATAACATCTCTCCTTGTATATACATAGGATATATAAGGCGAGATTGGAAGGGGGGATATCTTTGAAAATACTATCGGGGATACTTTTGCTGCCTTTCCTGTTCAATAATCAAAGCAGGGGAAAGGAGAAAATAGACAGCAGACTGCTTAAAAAGACCAGAACCCTTGGCTCAGGCAAAGTACCTGCCATAATTTTTACAAAAGGAGACGGTACTAAGAGGTGCAGGAACCATTTGGAGAGCCGAGGTGTGAAAATAAAATATGAACTGCCGCTGATCAACGCTTATGCTGTTGAAATAGAGGGCGGCAAGCTGGAGGATACAGCCAGGCTGGAAGTTGTGGAATATATTTCCGACGATGTCAGGATGACCACGCTTTTAAACGTAGCCGCCCAGGAGGTAGGGGCCAGTATAGCAAATAATACCGGATATACAGGAAGAGGGATTGGTATCGCTATCCTGGATACCGGCATTTATCCGCACCAGGATTTTACAAGACCGAGGAATCGCATTAAGGCTTTTAAGGATTTTGTCAATAACAGAAATTATCCCTATGATGACAATGGTCATGGAACCTTTGTTGCCAGTGTAGCAGCCGGAAACGGTTATGCATCCGGAGGCAAATACAAGGGCATTGCGCCTGAGGCCGATCTGATAGCGGTTAAAGTAATGGATCGCAACGGCTCAGGTAATTCATCCGATATCATAGCGGGCATACAATGGGTTGTTGACCATCAGAAGGAGCTTAATGTCAGGATTATGTCCCTGTCCCTGGGAGCAAAGCCATCGGAAAAATCCCGGTTTGATCCTCTTGCGGCGGTTGAGGCAGTTTGGAAGAAAGGTATCATTGTAATTGCAGCAGCAGGCAATGCAGGCCCTAAACAAAATACGATTGCCACCCCTGGAGTCAGCCCTGTGATTCTAACCGTAGGTGCCGTGGATGATAAACGGACACCGCAGTATGAAGATGATGACATGGCCGGCTTTTCCAGCAGGGGTCCTGTTAACGGCAGGCAGATTAAACCCGATGTGGTGGCACCTGGTGTGGGCATAACGGCTGCAAAAACCGATCCTGAATATACAGGCGGTTTACGATCAGAAGTTATGCAGGAACCCTATACTCAAATGTCAGGAACTTCTGTGGCGACACCTCTTGTTGCAGGTGCAGCAGCCCTGCTTTTAAGCAGAAACCCGGAAATGACACCGGCAGAAATTAAAAAAACCATGATGAGCAATGCATTCAACATGAACAAGGTAAGCAGGTATGCGCAGGGAAGCGGCATTCTGGATATCCGCAAATGCTTGAATCTGAAACAATAGATAAGATATAACGGGAGCCGGTCTCCCGTTTTCTTTTTTCACCAATTATTGCGGTTGGAATATATTGATTATGGATCTCTTTTTAAGGAGGAGCTGCTTCGTGACTGCCTGGAATATAGGCAAATCCATAGGAAAAATACTGGTTATCGGAGATTTGATGCTGGACCGGCAAATTATTGGTTTAGCCGAAGACTTTCACTCCGAAGAGCAGGCATCCATAATAGATACGGGGATACCCCGTTATTTTCCGGGAGGTTCTGCCAGCCTTGCATCGAACATCAGGAAAATGGGAGGACAGGTTACCCTGGCCGGTGTAATTGGAAAGGATGAAGAAGGAGAAATCCTTCGAAAAATACTGAATCAGAAAGAAATTCCAGCGGTGCTGGGGGTGGAAGCCGGCAGACCGACCACAGTAAGAGAATTTATCAGAAGCAGGCAACAGACGCCGGTTCAAGTGGACAGAAATCCGGCATGTGAGATCTCTATTGGAATATTCAATGATATTTTGAAAGTGGTTGCTTTGTTATTGGAAGATATCAGGCTGATAACCATTTCAGATTATGGGATTGGTGTGGTCACAAGGAGATTAATTGCTGCGGTCAGTGAGATATGTGCAGGCAGGAATATTCCTGTATTGATTGATGCAAGGGTAACAGACTTCTCCAAATACCGGGGGGCTGATGTAATAAAATCCGATATCCGATGCATGGAGAGTTTTTATGGCAGGGAAATCAGGGATATAACTGTATTGGAGAAGTCTGCAGAGATTGTATTTTCTGAAACCGGATGCACAGCATGCATTATTGTCAAGGATGGTAATGGCGTAATACTGTTTCACAGTCCCCGCAAGTGGATTCATTATACTCTCGCAGCAGTTGGGAATTTAATAGATGATTCCGAAGCGGAGGATATATTTATGGCGGGATTGTCGATGGCGATATGTCAGGGGCTGCCTGTGGAGTCAGCCTGTATGACAGCAAGCGAAACAGTCAGCGCTATGGCAGGTGAAACCGTACGATAGCGGCTTTAAACAGTCTAACATCTGCTGATCTCCTCTATAGCTTTTATGCAGCTTTTAACTTCATCAAGATGATTGTAGATACTATAGCTGAAGCGTACTGTGCCCTGATTAAGAGTGCCTATGGTCCCATGGGCAAGCGGAGAGCAATGCAGGCCTCCTCTGACAGCTATATCATATCTTTCGTCAAGAAGGTTGGCAACCTCCGCAGAATCCCTGTTTTCAAGATTAATGGAGATTATACCTGTCCGCCTGGACAGGTCGGAAGGCCCGTACACTTTAACTCCCTTGATGTGAGAAAGAGCTTCCAGAAACAGTTTTCCCAGTCTTTTTTCATGTGCCTGGATTTTTAATTGCTCTACCCTGAGAATTTCCCGTATTCCGGCACCCAGGCCTGCAATACCAGGTGTATTCATTGTACCGGATTCATATTTGTCAGGCAATAAGTCAGGCTGATACAGACTTTCGGACTGACTCCCGGTACCGCCCTGCCGGAAAGAAGGCAGGTCAAGGTCGGGATGAATATACAATCCCCCCGTGCCCTGCGGTCCCATCAATCCTTTATGTCCGGGAAAGGCCATCATATCAACAGGCAGACTGTGCAGGTCTATGGACAGAACTCCTGCAGTCTGTGCGGCATCCACCAGATATGGGATACCAAAGCTTCTTGCTATTCTGCCTATCTCTTCGATGGGCAGTATGGTGCCTGTAACATTGGATGCGTGAGTAGTGACAATTAAACGGGTATTGGTTTGTACAGCTTTTCTGATATCATCCGGATCTATGTCTCCATCCGGGCTGCATTTTATAATCGTTAGCTTAAGTCCCTGTTTTTCCATTTCCTTCAGCGGCCGGATCACTGCATTATGCTCCATTGAGCTGGTGATCACATGATCAGCCGGCGTAACGCTTCCCTTGATTGCCATATTCAGGCTGTCGGTGCAGTTACAGGTAAAAACAAACTGAAAAGGATCCCTTATATTAAACAGCTCGCAAAGCATTTCCCTCGTATAGAGCAGAATCATGCCTGCCTGAACAGACATCTTATGTCCGGATCTGCCTGGGTTGGCTCCGTACCGTTCCATGCAGCCGGTGACTGCTTTTATGACCCTTTGAGGCTTGGGCCAGGTGGTCGCTGCATTATCCATATAGATCATGTGAACCCTCCTGTTTTATGCTGTAACATACATACCGGCGGATAAATATATTGATAAGGTACACTGAAAATACCAGGGAGTGAGACCAGTGCCCAGCCAGGAAGTCTTTGACATACTGTCGTTTCGTTCCAGACAGCATGCCTTTCATTTCAAAAAGATTTTGAGCGACCGCGGCATACCGACACAGATAATGTCCACACCCAGGGAGGTTGCCCTGGGCTGCGGGCTGTCACTGCGGTTTTCCCCTTTTATGACAAGCAGGATTTTAAGAATATACAGACAGTGCAGCATTCCGGTCATTGGCTGCTACCATGTGGAGAGAGCAGGTCCTGAAACCAGAATCATCCGTATTCCAATCTGACAGAAGCTGCAGCATCCCGCGTGCTGACGGATACTTTATGCCTTTCAATTATAAAGCCATGGAAGAATGCGCCGGATAAAACCTTTTTTTCTAAGCAGTTTAATATCCTCCCTTGCTTCTTCCATGCTTTTTTTCAGGTCCTGCAGCATTTCAAAGTTATCTCTGAGAAGAGACATTACCTGCCTGGTTTCCTCAAGGACAGAGCTGTTTATTCTGGAGTATTCATCCAGTTTGCTGATGAGAGAATAGTGGAGTTCTTCCTGACGATCAAATTCATTTAACAGAATATTTTCCAGTGACAGCTCAGCAGCAGAAACAGCGGGGACGTTTCTCACGTTTTTCGACATACTGTCAATTAGTTCAGCATAATCAACCGATAACTTCATACTGCCTGTGGATTCAGCCTGGTTTTCCTCAGGTATTTTCTTTTTGCGGTTGTATTGAACCATATCATCCAAATCATCATTCCAACCGGCGGCAGGCGGATTGGGCCGGTATTCCGGCAGGTCCAGATATTGGGATACCAATGGAAGAAAAAGCCCTTCTTCCACACTTCCCAATAACCATTGCAGCAGGAAGACCTGCTTTTCTCGCGGATGATTTGTGGAGTAATGAATTGGCTGAAGACCGATATCATGACAGCCGGTAAGGACAACAGGACTGCTCCAGCTTGCTCCCTGATCTTCTGAACAGCTGCCATACAGTGCTTCCGTCTGATACCAGACACACCAGATTTTTCCTTCTACCCATAGCAAGCGGGGAAAGGATGCATTGCTGCCGGTATCATTAAGTGACAGCTCCTGACTCCATTCCACCCTGCCAAGATTCCGGACAGCCTTGTTCCTATATTTTATGGTCAGATCATTTTTAAATAAGGAGGTCCAGACTAGATGCAAGATGTTATCACGGATAAGGATGGAAGGCATATTGCAGTCTGCCTCGCTGTGGGTAACATTCTCCGGTGTACTCCAAATACCATGTTCCAGATGATATCTGCAGTAAAATATTTGATATTTGCTGGCAGCCAGCGCACGGTAAACCAAATGCAGATGCTTTTCAGACTGCTCGGCATAAAAAGGGCTCAGGCGGTATCCTGCAGTAATCCTGACAATTTCTTTGGAATGCCAGGCCGTCTCATCCCAATAATAGTGCTGCAGGGACCAGTATCCTGTATCAAAGGTCGTCCCAATGGCAAACAGAATATGGATTTTGTTGTCCCTGGGGATGACTATGGGATAACGGATTGTATATCTGACAGGCTCATAGCGGCACAGGATCTGCCTGGACCAGCCGGCACCGCTGTAAAACAGGTACAGGAGTTCACCCTTGGCTGAGCGGCATATAAGATGAAGATGGTCCTTACTGTCTATATTGACAGAAAAATCTTCCCGGGCATCCGCAATCAGAACAGAGGGCTGTGCCCACGCGCCGCTTTGGTCCATCCGCCTGTAGGAAATGCCGGTGTTTTTGTCCATGGAAAAACACCACAGTTCACCGCTGTGAAATCGTACTATATGTTGAGAACCGCTGTATACAGCCATAAAATCACCGCCATCTGTGTTCAATTCGGCCGGCAGCAATACGAGCCTTAATTATATATATAAAGGCGGACAAGAATATATTACATCAAGTTAAATTGTTGCAGCCTGAAAAGCAGTGCTGGGGCTCCGGCAGCGGAGGAAAGAGAGCATCTATATAAATTTAACGGTATTCTGCACCATTTATATGCTGATTCATATTATGGAATTGTAAACCAGTACTGTAATCTATCCATAATGATGCTATAAAAGGGGGTAAAATAATGGATTTAGAGAAGGACTTGTTTGAACCGTTTGATTCCAAAAAAAAGCCGAAACCGCCGAGACCACCGCAAAACCTTCGACCTGAATGTATCCTTACGGACAAGGTCTTTGATGCCTGCTTTCAGAGAGAATGTGAACCTTCCAAGGTAATTGATCTTCCCGGCAGCGGCACATTTTTGGATGTAAACGTGGTATACGGAGCCGGATTTATTGTTGATGGCACTCTGGATATAACTCCCATCAGGGAAAATTTTGCAAGAGTTCGTTTTGTTTTTCGGGTGCCCTTTACAGTGACCGGTTTTGACAAAGGCAGAAAGGAACCTGTTACTATAAGCGATTATGTTGAATTTCCAAAAGACATTGAGGTTTTTCTGCCCCAGGCACCTTCCGAGTTCTCCTTCCGTATTGTTATCGAAACCAGAAGTGAGACCCTGAGTGAGGAACTGGTGGGCGGTCAGCTCATACTGGCTATTGGAGTTTTTGTCGTTGTAAAGGTTGTAGGGCAGGTTCAGCTGCTGGTTCAATCCTTCGGATACTGCCCGCCGCCTCGTGAGTGCGTGGAATTTTCACCGGAAGATGTATGTGATATGTTTGAAACCAGGCCCTTACCAGAATTCTTCCCGATTCAGATTGAGGACCTGGAAATTACCTGATGCAAAAAATGAAAAGCCGGTTAAACCGGCTTTTCGTCTATATACCTTCATCTGGTACTGAAATCAATTGTTTTTCCTTATTATTTTCCAATTTATTTTCCGATAAACATTTGAGTGTAATACCTTCCATCAACGATACCGATGCCAATGTGGGTAAAGTTGGGATTCAGGATGTTTTTTCTGTGACCATCGGAATTCATAAGTCCGGTATGAGCACTTTCCACGCTGCTGTGTTTTGCAATGTTTTCGCCTGCTGTACGGTAGCTGATGCCAAAGCTTTTCATCATTTCAAAGGGGCTGCCGTAGGTAGGTGAAGTATGTGAAAAGTAGTTGTTGTCCCTCATATCCTGAGACTTGATCCGGGCAACCCGGCTCAGTTCCAGATCCACCTTAAGAGGGGCCACGCCTGCCTTTGCCCGTTCCTGGTTTACCAGGTCAACCATCTTCTGTTCGGATGCACTCAGCTGATATCCGGAGGATTGTCCCGGATTAGCTGAAGGAGCAGGGGTAGGAGCAGGGGTAGGAGCAGGAGTAGGAGCAGGAGTAGGAGCAGGGGTCGGAGCCGGCGCAGGAGCCTGAGTCGGAGCAGGCGCCGGAGTCTGGGTCGGAACCGGCTTGGGTGTCGCAGCGGGTTTCTGCGCAGGGGTTCCAACTACATTATAAAACCAATTATATAGTATAGTAATTCCGCGATTCTGGGTATACTGCTCTGCATTTGAGCCGTAGTAAACCCTGTATCCGTTGTATAGTACATAATTGCCTGCTGCCATGGCTCCCTGCATCGGTATCAACAGGACTGCCATTACAGCTGCCAGAATAACAATTGTCCTGATCTTCTTCATGATTGAGTCCTCGCTTTCTAATAGTTTGCACTTATGTGCATGTAACAATTTTGTAATAAAATCGTAACATACGAAATATATTATGTCAACCAAATAGGAGGATGTAACTTTTTCCAAAGGGGGAGGAAGAAATGAAGATTCTTTATCAAATTGGTTCGCAGTTCAGGGATGATCAATCCGATGAAAGTCTCTGGCTTATTATGACTAAAAAGTATCTGGAAGAACTGGGTTATAGCATATGGTTAAGTTCCCTCTCCGATATCAATCTAAAGGAATTTGATATAATTCATATTGTTAATTGTACTCCGGTCACGGATGCATATGGCTTTTTTAAGAATGCTGCGGCTCAGGGAGCTAAAATCATTACTTCGCCTTTCTTCAAGGACAAACATGAGAACTATAGGAATGATCCTGCCAGGCTGGCTGCATGGAGAAGGGAAAACCTGATTCGGCGGGATATACTTATTGGAAGTCATATGCTGCTTATTCAATCTGAAGAAGAACGGAAATGCATTCATGATATTCTGATGGTTGACACACCGGCTAAAATCATTGCTCCCGGTGTTGATTCGCTCTCATGGAGAAGAGCAGCTCAGGATACACTGGATGCATATCAGGAGCTTTTGTCGACCGGCAGGCGGCCGGAGTCAAAAAAGTTTTTCTATTCACAATCTTACAGCCTTCCCGTGTTCAGAAAAGATCAATCTTCAGATTAGTGTTTTCATGGTTTCTCTAAGATGGTACATTTAATTTATACCGTTCTTCAGTTTGGATGATTTCTGGACTTCAATACGGCTGTATAGTATAATATCAAAAAGCAAAAGCAAAAAGGATAACAGGGGTGAACAATGGATAGATCCAAGGCAGTCAAAGACGTTAATAATACTTATAAAACGAATATAAATGAAATTTTAAGGCTGCTTAAGCAGCATTATAAAGATGCCACTACAGAGCTTGATTATGTAAATCCCTTTCAATTGCTGATTGCCACCATTCTGGCAGCACAATGCACTGACAGGCAGGTGAACAAGGTAACCCCGGGACTGTTTAGCAAGTATCCGGGTCCTGCTGAAATGGCTGCTCTTACACCGGAAGAGCTGGGAAAGGAAATCCGCAGCTGCGGTTTCTATAAAACCAAGAGCAGGAATATCATAGAAACCTGCAGGATTCTGTTGGCAGAGCACGGAGGTCAGGTACCTGACAATATGGAAGCCTTGACCAGGCTGCCCGGTGTAGGCAGAAAAACCGCCAATGTTGTCTTAAGCAATGCTTTCGGACAGGATGCAATAGCAGTGGATACCCATGTATTCAGGGTTTCCAACCGCCTGGGTCTGGCTGCTGCCGGAGATGTCTGGAATACAGAAAAACAATTGATGGAAAACATCCCAAAGGAAGATTGGTCGGAAGCCCATCACTGGTTGATTTACCATGGCAGGAGGGTGTGCAGAGCCAGGAAACCCGATTGTGAAAACTGCTTTCTCCGGCATCTGTGCAGATACTGGAATGACGGACAGGCATCCGTTAAGGATTTACAGGATAAAGCAGGGGAATAGAAGGGAGAAGCGGTTTTGAAAACATTCGGACTGGTTGGCACCAGTGGTACCGGAAAAAGCTACAAGTCAGTCTGGATTGCCAATGAACGGGGAATTCCCTGCATTATAGATGACGGCCTTCTTATAATGGGGACCAGAATCCTGGCAGGTACTTCTGCCAAAAGGGAAAGGACCAAGCTGTCTGCCATCCGCAGGGCACTGTTCATGGATCCCGATCATGGCGAGCAGGTTAGAGAGGCAATTCAAACTATCAGCCCATCCGCTGTATTGGTTATAGGCACTTCTGTTCCTATGATCGAGAGAATAGTGCAGCAGCTTAATCTCCCGCCTGTTGAGGAAATAATCCGTATCGAGGATGTGGCCAGCGACCGGGAAATACGCATTGCCCAAAAGCAGAGAAGAGAGGAAGGCAAGCATATAATTCCGGTGCCCACATTCGAGGTGAAAAAGGATTTTTCCGGTTTTTTTATTGATCCTCTTCGTATTTTCCGGGTAAAAGGCAGAGGCAGGCAGATTGAAACTCTGGAAAAAACCGTTGTCCGTCCCACTTACAGCTACTTCGGAAGGTTTACCATAGCAGATTCCGCGGTTAAATCCATTGCTGTTCACTGTGCTATGAATATCCCCGGTGTGCACAGAGTGCAGCGTTGCGACATTTTAAGCCAGCTTCAGGGGATCTCCATTGAGCTGGATATTACAGTGGTGTATGGATGGAAGATACATGAAATTATGCAGAAGATACAGGAACGAGTCGGTGAGGAGGTCGGCTTTATTACAGGACTGAACATTTTGGCTGTCAATGTCACTGCCAGGAAGGTGATTGTTTTGAAAGACGATTCTGCGTCTG
This sequence comes from Clostridiales bacterium, assembly GCA_012839095.1. Classification (GTDB taxonomy): domain Bacteria; phylum Bacillota; class Clostridia; order Caldicoprobacterales; family DTU083; genus DUOA01. The sequence continues at coordinate 11,103 of DUOA01000068.1, read as the reverse complement.
AATGATAGAAGCGGATATAGCAGGCACCGGACTCGCTTGGAATGAAATACCAGCTTAATTAAGTCAAAAGGATGGTGACGAAATGAATGGCAGGACAGTGAAAGAGCTGCTGGAATCCCGGAAACTGCCTCAGCTTCTCCGATTTCAGGATGGCAGACGGGTTGTAACGGCAGAGGACTGGAGCATAAGAAAAGCCGAGATACTTGATTTACTGAGCAGGGAGGAATATGGAATACGCCCCAGGGCTCCTGTGTCAGTTTCATCAGAAATGAAAGAATGTGATGAACAGGCTTTTGCCGGCAAGGTAATACAGGAAAAGCGAACTCTGTCCATAGAAATGAAGAATGGACTTTTTTCATTTCCTTTTTATCTATTCATACCAAAAGGCATTACCAATCCGATGACAATTGTATATATTGCTTTTCGTCCTGATATACCCGACAGATATTTCCCTGTTGAGGAGATTACGGATAATGGATTTGCAGCAGCAATGTTCTGCTATGAAGATATTGTGCCGGACAGGGAAAACGATTTTACAAAAGGTCTGGCAAAGTTTCTTATACCGTCAGGCCAGCGTAAGTCTGATGACCCGGGCAAACTTATGATGTGGGCATGGGCCGCTTCCAGGCTTATGGACTATCTTCAGACCCGCCAGGACCTAGATCGCAGCAACATAGCAGTAATGGGTCATTCCAGGCTGGGCAAAACCTCTCTTGTCGCTGCAGCCTACGATGAGCGGTTTGCTTTTGCTTTCCCGAATAATGCAGGCTGTTCCGGCGATGCCATTACCAGGGACAAGGAAGGTGAAGGGGTAGAACATATTACCAGGGTATTTCCCTACTGGTTCTGCCCGAATTACGGAAAGTATTCCGGAAAAGAAGATGAGATGCCCTTTGATCAGCACTTTCTGATAGCTGCTATAGCACCCAGATATGTTTGTGCCGGTGCAGCAGTTGAAGATACATGGGCTGATCCCGACAGTCAGTATTTGGGGATGGCTGCCGCTGATGAGGTATACAGCTTTCTTGGACATAAGGGGTTTGTTCACCCTGATCGGCTGCCGGAGGCGGGGGATGTATTCCATGAAGGCAGGCTTGGTTTTCATCTGCGGTCAGGGACGCATTTTCACAGCCGGTATGACTGGCAGAAATATATGGAGTTCATGAGAAAACACAGAATACAGGATTAGTAATCATTTGTCGAAGGAGTGCGGGGATTTGGAGCTTGCTTACTGTGAGAACACAGTCCTTATAAACGATGTAAGGGATTTTTGCCTTGAGCATATATTTGAGTGCGGACAGGCTTTTCGCTGGAATCCGGATCAAGGCGGTTATACAGGCGTGGTAAAGGATAAGGTAATACACGTCAAATATAATGAAGAGAAAAAGCTTTTGATCCTTGAAAACAGCACAATGCAGGATTATCATGAGATGTGGAGGCATTATTTTGATTTGGACAGAGATTACGGCCGGCTTAAAAGAGAACTGGCTGCTGCCGACAAGGTTATGGAAGAGGCTGTTAAATACGGCCGGGGTATACGGGTTTTAAACCAGGATCCCTGGGAGACTTTGATCTCTTTTATTATTTCGGCCAACAATAACATAACAAGGATTAAGGGCATAATAGAGAGGCTGTCCGTGAAATTTGGGAAAGAGATCTGTTTAAATGGCAGCATTTATTATACCTTTCCAACTCCGGAATCCTTGGCAGGCGCGGCAGAAGAGGATTTGAAGGCCTGTGGCTGCGGGTATCGCGGGCCTTATATAAAGAAAACAGCCGGAATGGTGGCCGACGGCATCATATCACCCGGTCAGCTGAAAAAGCTGCCATATGAAGAAGCCCATAAAACTCTGCTGAGCTGTCCGGGAGTGGGGAATAAGGTAGCAGACTGCATTTTACTATATTCCATGGAAAAAACAGAAGCCTTTCCGGTGGATGTTTGGGTAAAACGGGTAATGGAATACTTCTATATGGGAGAAGAGGTTACCTCTGCCCGAATCAAAGCCTTTGCGGCAGAGCGGTTTGGAAAAGCTGCAGGTCTGGCCCAGCAATATCTCTTTTATTATGCCAGAGAGAAAAAAATCGGGAAGTAAGGGGAAGATTGGTTTGTGGGGGACAGTTGTCAATGCTTTGGCTATTTTGGCAGGTTCCTTGCTGGGCTCTGTGATCCATATGGGTTCCGGCCTGGTACTTAGAAAGGGACTGCCTGAAGCATACAGTGACATTATTATGCAGGGAATCGGTTTATCCGTTGTAATTATTGGTGTCAAGGGTGCCTTGGAAACCCGGAATATGCTGCTGGTTATTATGAGTCTGGTAATAGGCGGCATCATAGGACAGGCAGCAGGCATAGAGAAGAAGCTGGATGCCATCGGCAATTATGCTCAGAGGAAGGTGGGAGGGGCTGAAAACAGCACCATTTCACAGGGCTTTGTATCTGCCAGTCTGATTTTTTGTGTAGGGGCCATGGCTATAGTAGGCTCTCTTGATGCAGGCCTGAAGGGGGATTATCAAACCCTGTATGCAAAATCCCTGTTGGACGGAATAACATCCATCGTTTTATCCTCCACACTGGGTATCGGTGTCGCTTTTTCATCTATTGCCGTGTTTGTTTATCAGGGAGCCATTACATTGGCTTCGGAAGCTCTTTCTCCTTTGCTGTCGGAAATTGTAATAGCAGAGATGACTGCGGTTGGGGGCATACTTATTATGGGAATAGGGCTGAATATGCTGAAAGTAAAGAAGTTTAATGTCGGAAATATGCTGCCTGCCATAGCGATACCGCCTATATATTATTTTTTAATCAAGATATTTAGTTGAGGCAGGATGCAGCAGTTGACAGTTTTTTCTGCTTTTGTTAAACTTACTGTTAATATTTATTTGGTCCTTGGAATATTAACTGATCTTTGCAGCAGAAATGCAGGCTGCTTTTTATATATCTGCGGCAGAACTGTCAGACAGAAAACATAAAAATTAGAAAAGTAAAAGAAAGGATGTGTTTCCCATTCGAGAGCTTGTTACAAGAGAAGGTTTAACCTTCGACGATGTACTGTTGGTTCCCCAGCAATCGGATGTACTGCCCGGTGATGTAGATTTAACCACCCGGCTGACCAGGAAAATAAGTCTGAACATACCACTGATGAGCGCAGCGATGGATACAGTGACTGAGGCCAGGATGGCCATAGCAATCGCCCGGGAGGGCGGCGTTGGAATCATACACAAGAACATGTCCATTGAAGAACAGGCAGATCAGGTTGACAAAGTAAAACGTTCTGAGCACGGAGTAATAGTTGACCCCTTTTATCTTTCTGCAAATCATCTCTTGTCCGATGCCATGAGTCTCATGGAAAAATACCGCATATCAGGTGTGCCTATCACAGAAAAGGGTAAATTGGTGGGCATTATCACCAACCGGGATATCCGCTTCGAAACAGACTTTACTAAAAAGATTGGAGAGGTCATGACATCCTCTAATCTGGTTACCGCTCCTGTAGGCACAACTCTGATGCAGGCTCAGGAGATACTGAGAAAATACAAAATAGAAAAGCTTCCTCTTGTTGATGAAAATGGAATGCTGAAAGGTTTGATTACGATTAAGGATATTGAGAAAACCATTCAATATCCTAATTCCGCCAAGGATCAGAGCGGACGCCTCCTGGTCGGTGCAGCTGTAGGCATTGCCAGGGATACCATGGAGAGAGTAGAAGCACTGATTCAGGCAAGCGTGGATGTGATTGCTGTTGACACCGCTCACGGGCATTCAACCAATGTGGTCAACCTTGTCAAATCCATCAAGTCCAGATTTCCGGATTTGCAGCTTATCGCCGGTAATGTGGCAACGGCTGAGGCTGCCCGTGCATTGATTGAAGCGGGAGCCGACTGCATCAAGGTGGGCATAGGTCCCGGTTCCATTTGTACCACCCGTGTAGTGGCCGGCATCGGAGTGCCGCAAATTACCGCCATTTTTGATTGCGCCCGGGAAGCGGACAAATATGATATACCCATCATTGCAGACGGTGGAATCAAGTATTCCGGTGACATAACAAAGGCAATAGCAGCCGGAGCAAGCGTAGTCATGGTGGGAAGCCTGCTGGCCGGTACGGAAGAAAGTCCTGGTGAAACTGAGATATACCAGGGACGTAGGTTCAAGGTTTATCGAGGAATGGGTTCCTTGGGCGCCATGGCATCAGGCAGCAAAGATCGCTATTTTCAGGAGGATGCCAGAAAACTGGTACCCGAGGGTGTGGAAGGCCGGGTGCCCTACAAAGGTCCCCTGTCTGATACTGTATTCCAGTTAATGGGCGGTCTGCGCTCCGGTATGGGCTATTGTGGAACGCCTTCCATACAGGATCTCAGAACAAAATCCGTATTTATGAGAATTACAGGAGCGGGTCTGAAAGAAAATCATCCACATGATATCTATATTACCAAGGAAGCGCCCAACTACAGCATAGGGATGTAACAGATCAAATCCATTGACAGGAGGAATACTATTGAATCCGAAAGAAACGATTCTGATTCTGAGCCCGGGCGGACAATACAGCCAGGAGATTGCCCGAAGGGTGCGGGCGGCTAAAGTTTACAGCGAAATCCTTCCTTGTAACGTTTCTATTGCACGTATCCGGGATAAAGACCCGGCAGGAATCATCCTTGTCGGAGCTCCTGCAGCTCAAAAAGAAGAAGGCGCACCAAGGATCAGCCCGGACATATTTGATATGGATGTACCTGTTCTCATTATTTCCTATGATTCGCAGCCCACTAGCCTTGAATATGGCAGCAAGGTGACCATAAGAGAACATACAGAATGCAGCGATCAGGTTCTGGAAAGTTTCTTGTTTGACACCTGCGGCTGTTCAGCTGAGTGGACCATGGGGAACTTTGTCCGCAGGTCTGTCAGGGCAATTAAGGAGCGTGTCGGAGATAAAAAGGTATTATGCGCCTTATCAGGCGGGGTAGACAGCTCGGTAGCGGCAGTGCTGGTACATAAGGCAGTGGGCAGTAATCTGACCTGTATCTTTGTGGATCACGGTCTGCTGCGCAAAGGTGAAGGCGATCAGGTTGAGCGGACATTTAAAGAGTTGTTCAATCTGAATCTTATCAGGGTTAATGCTCAGGAACGCTTTTTAAACCGCTTGAGGGGCATTACGGATCCTGAGGAAAAAAGAAAAATAATTGGTGAGGAATTTATTCGTGTCTTTGAGGAAGAGGCAAGAAAGATAGGCTCGGTGGACTATCTGGTTCAGGGTACCATTTACGCCGATGTGGTTGAAAGCGGTGTGGGAGATGCAGCTGTCATAAAGTCACATCACAATGTCGGTGGTCTGCCTGAGCATGTGGACTTCAGAGAGATTATAGAACCCCTGCGGGAACTGTTCAAAGACGAAGTCCGAATGGCAGGTGAGGAACTGGGTATCCCTGAAGAATTGGTATGGCGTCAGCCTTTTCCGGGCCCGGGTCTTGCCATTCGCATAATAGGCGATGTAACAGAAGATAAGCTTAAAATCCTGAGGGAAGCAGATGCGATCTTTCGGGACGAGATAGCAACAGCAGGGCTAGACAGGGAAATATGGCAGTACTTTGCGGTTCTGACCGGTATGCGAAGCGTTGGAGTTTCGGGTGATGAAAGAACCTATGACTATACCATTGCCCTTAGGGCGGTAACCAGCATTGATGCCATGACGGCAGAGTGGGCAAGAATCCCACATGATGTTCTGGAGAGAATTTCCAACCGCATTGTGAATGAGGTAGAACACGTAAACAGGGTGGTATATGATATAACAGGCAAGCCGCCAGCCACTATAGAGTGGGAGTAAAGACCCGGTATTGGATAGAACAAAATATCATTAGTTACCTGATTGTTAGGAAAAACAATAACGCACTTCACATAACTAAGTGAGGTGCGTTATTACATTTATCATCTTGTTTTTAATGAATAGACATTGTCTCCAAATCGCCATGGCGGCAGTTCCGTATAGGTTTAAAATATCACACTTTACAAAAAAATAGTTAACAACAATACTTGACAGCTATCTATCATATAAATGTTGACACATATCTAACTATGTAATAAACTATTTACAAATATACTCATCTAATAATGGTTACTTGAGCAGTCATCTATTTAAAGATTGATTAAGAACAGAAGTTAGATGGAAGCAAGGAGCGATAATTATCAGCCTAAGTGAAAGAATGCTAGTAAATGGTTCGCCTAATTTCTATATGGAAGCAGTTAATCTGATGGATGACTATTTCCAATGGGCAAGAAAGAGTAAAGAGGAAGAAGATCAAATAAGGCCTTGGGAAGATGCGCATCTGGTTGATCATGCTGAGAATTTTACAATGTCTTCTTCCGAAATAGATACCTTATACAATGATGTTTATCAATTCCTGTTTAAATGTAAGAGAGATGCTGCAAAAATATTAAGTGCACGAAATGAATTGCAGCCATACTTCGATATAAAGCCGCCGGAGCATACCAAAGAGATGCCTGGTTTTCTGAAGACATCCCTTATCATGTCAGATGTTCAATCAACAGAAGAATTGACCAGAGAAGAATTCATCACCTGTTGTCTTTTAGGATTGGATGATTTAGCAGATAGCTCACAATCAAACTATGAACTTGGCTCTCCTGAAGAACAGCAGGCATTGTATAAAAAGCTGGCTAATCCGGATTTTGATATGAATGAGATATTTCAATCGGTAAACGCCACGTCTTTATCCGATCAGGAGCAGATGATTCTGCTGCGCTTTTTCCAGAATATTGATGACTACTATGCGAAGGTAAAAAACACATTGCTTCAGTTTGAAGATATTTGCAGGCAGCATTTTGCTGCAGTTAGAAATCGTTATGAAAAAATGATTAAAAAGCTGAAGACCGATGAAGGAAGAACCTTTTACAGGGATCTTATTGAACAGGCTCAATTTCATATAGAAGATTTCAGAAAAGACGATCCGATTTATCTGGAAGTTGGCATAATTGCTTATGGTTCGCTGTCTATCAGGTTTTCATCCTGGAACAGGCTCAGGCTCCGTATATCTGCCGGGCTTTTATTTGAGGACCTAAGCATGCTGGAGGACAAGGGTAAATATAGGGACAAGATGGCACAGCGTCAGCTGAAGGCTATTGCAGATCCAACCCGATACAAAATTATTCGACAACTCTCCATTCGTCCTCACTATGTCCAGGAGCTTGCCGACTCAATGGATCTGACTGCTGCCACCCTTTCGCATCATCTGGCCCATTTGGTACAGGTGAGGCTTATAGGTATAAGGGTGGAAGGCAGAAAAAATTATTACAGCCTGAATTCAGAGGAACTGATTCAGCTCTCTGAAACACTCAGGCTTATGGCTGAAAGAAGTAAAATGGAGGGCTGAAATCCAGATGCATATAACTACTGCAAACACTGATGATACTGATAACTCTGTTCAGACAACCGGAATGACCGGTGTACGGAAAAACCTTGCAATTGAGCTGCTGGACAAGCAGGTTCGCAAGCAATATCTGCATACTGAAAAACATGGGCTTTTTGATATACTTAAGGTCATGTACCGGCCTGTTCTAAAGAACAGGAAAATTGTTGCTGCTTCAGTTGCCTATGCCCTTACCGATGGAGTACTCCCTCTTCTTTCCATATCCATCGTACATATCCTGGTTCAACTGCTTACACAGCAGAATGCAACACCGCAAAGGTTCATAACAGCAGCAGGAATTTATGCCCTTATATTTTTTGTTTGTTCTTCTCTTTCCTCTCAATTGAAGCATCGAAATTATTCCTATTTCATGAATCTGCGCATGACAAACCTGAACAGAGCAATGCAGCAGTTCATGGTTATGGATTACGGCTTGTTTGAAAATGCTTCCTTTCTGGATGACGTGGGAAATTGGGATCGAAGCCTTCAAAGCAATAACAGAGGTCTTGAAGGAGCGTATCACAGAATCTTTGAGATGGGAGGAACTTTTGTCTCGGTCTTGCTGCTTGGCGGCTTACTGGCTCTGGTAAGTCCATGGATTGCTTTGGTTGGCCTTGTGTTTATTACTGTATTCTACCTTGTACAGAAAAACATTACCATATACCAGCATAATCGCAGGGAAGAACTGCAAAAGGTCCGGCGCAGAACAGACCGCTTCACCTCAGAGTCCTCAGACTTCCGATATGGAAAGGACATGCGCCTGTTTCAGATGGAGGAGCGTTTCCGGCAGACATTCCGACCTCTCCTTGCTGCCTACGAAAAGCTTTACAAGGCTTTCACCAGACGGGAGCTTCAGCTGTCCTTCCTGGAATCCGCTGCCCTGGTACTTATTGACATCGTAAGCTTTTTCGCTCTGATTGCAGGGGTTCATGCAGGAAAGATATTCATGGCGGAATTTGTTATGCTGCTGACCGCTGTCACCTTATTTACCCAAACCGTCCAATTATTTGCCCAGGGTCTTGCATTTGTCAAAAGCGAAACTCTCTATTACGGAGATACCATAGACTTTATGGAGGCAGATCTGGTATCAACCGGAGGGGATGGTGAGATCCCAGGTGACGGCCCTGTTACAGTTGAATTTCGTAATGTTTCCTTCTGCTATCCCGGCACGGAAGCCTTAGTACTGGAGAACCTGAATCTTACTATTAAAGCAGGTGAAAAGTGCGCCCTGGTCGGCGTGAACGGTGCGGGGAAAACCACTATGGTTAAGCTCATAACAGGTCTTTATCAGCCTACAGAAGGCAAGATCCTTATAAATGGAGTGGATGCAGCGACCATACCTCAGGAACAGCTTTATTCATTGTTCGGCGTAGTATTTCAGGAGGTACAGCCCCTGGCACTTACCATTGCAGAAAATGTGGCAGCCGCAGATACGGATATAGACAGGGATCGTGTTGTGGAAAACCTGAAAAAGGCAGGGCTCTGGGAGAAAGTTTCCTCCCTGCCAAAGGGAATTGACTCGCCGATGCTGAAGGTAATCGAAGAGGATGGGGTAGTCCTTTCCGGCGGTGAGAACCAGAAGCTTGCCATTGCAAGAGCTCTTTACCGGGAAGGAGCCCGTATGATGATAATGGACGAACCGACGGCTGCGCTGGATGCTCTGGCGGAAGAAAGGATATATCGTGAATTTGATGCTATTCTGTCCGGCAAGACGGCGCTGTTTATCTCCCATCGTCTGGCCTCAACTCGTTTCTGTGACCGCATAATTCTGCTTAATGGAGGCCGGATTGCACAGCAGGGCACTCATGATGAGCTGATGGAAGAGGAAGGCCTTTACCGAACTATGTTTCTGACCCAGGGCAAATATTATCAGGATAAGAATGAGGAGGTGACAGTATGAGCAGTAATAGGCAGACAGCCGACAGAAGCCGTGTATCAGTAGGGAATGCACTTAAAATGCTGCTGGGATTAATCTGGAAACTTGATAAGATATACTACCTCGTGCTCGTATTTTCATCTCTATCGAATGCAGCCAATACTATTCTGAACCTGTTCATACCCAAGATTCTTATAGACGGACTAAGGCATGGCTGGGGACCGGAAAAATATATTATTGTCATAATCCTTTTGGCGGCATCAAAATACGCTCTGCTTCAGCTCCGGGCCTTTGCCAAAAGACAGGACTCCCTTCATCAGGCTATGCTGAATGCCAAATTCCCCATGGAATTTGCTAAGAAGGTTATGTCCATCGATTATGCAAACCTGGAAGATGCCGAGGTTCTGGATCTGAAGGAACGTGCCTTGTTCCCTCTGACTAATTACGGTGCCTTATTCCAGCTTCTTTCAGGTTCAGTTGACTTCTTTACCTCACTATTTACGATAACAAGTGTGGCTTCCATACTGATTGCTTTCAGTCCGCTTTTTACAGCAGCGGTATTTGTCCTTACCCTGGTTGCTCTTCTCTTGTCTGCCCGCTTTATGCAGGTGCTGAAGAAAGTCACCGAGTCAATTATTCCCATCAACCGGCGTTACGGCTATTACGCACAGGCTATGACAGAGCCGACCTTTCAGAAGGAATACAGAATCTATGGCATGCACAGGCTGATGACTAAAAAGGTAAATGAATATATGGATGAAACTTATAACTGGTTGAACAATATTTACACTATCCAGGGAAATACCGAAACCGTACAGGCGCTCCTTACGGGAATTACCCGTTTCCTTACCTATAGCTATGCAGCTTTGCGTGTTCTGACGGAACAGTACGGAACCCGCATTACTCTGGGTGACTTCTCTATTATCATTGGCGCTGCAGAGTCTTTTGCAAATTCCTTCCGCGGTGTTGTTATGAATGTTATAAACATAGCACAGTCTGTAAGTTATCTTATGCCCTTCTGCCAATTCATGTCCATTCCAGGAACCGGCAGCAAGAGCGGGGAAAAGATGCCTGAGCCCCTTCAGACACTCGCCTTTAAGGATGTAACCTTCTCTTATCCCAATACCGATCGCATTATTCTGAATAAGATATCCTTTGAGATCAAGCAGGGAGAGAAGATATCCATAGTAGGTTTGAATAATGCAGGAAAAACCACAATCGTGAAACTGATCTGCCGGCTTTTTGAACCGGACAGCGGACAGATTCTCTGGAACGGAAGGGATATAATGGAATATGATTACGAGGCGTATATAAAGGAGATCTCATGTGTCTTTCAGGACTTTCAGCTCTTTCCCTTTACCATTAAGGAAAATATCGATACTGAAAATGCCGGTGAAAAAGCCGGACAGATGAATACCGAAGACATATGGGGTGTTTTGGATGAAGTGGGAATAAAGCCTGCCATAGAAGCACTGCCCGGCAAACTGGAAACCAGGCTGGACAAATCCCTCTATGAGGACGGAACAGACCTGTCAGGAGGACAGAAGCAGAAACTGGCCATAGCACGCTCAATATACAAAAAGGCAGATCTGGTAATACTGGATGAGCCTACAGCTGCCCTGGATCCTTTGGCGGAGAGTGAGGTATATGAGCATTTCAATGAACTTACCCGGAACAAAACTACTATTTTTATTTCTCATCGTATGAGCTCCTCCATATTCTGTGACAGGATTCTTCTGCTTCAGGACGGAAAAATTGCTGCCTATGACAGCCATGACAATCTGATGAAGGGCCATAATCTTTACCGTGATTTGTTT
>DUOA01000067.1 GCA_012839095.1 Clostridiales bacterium | reverse complement strand
TGCAGAGAAACCTGCTATACACCTGCATTACAAGGGCCAAAAAGGTGTTTGTGCTGGTAGGGACAAAAAAAGCCGCTGCCATGGCAATACGCAACAATAAAATTGCAAAGAGGAATACCATGCTGGCGGGACGTATCGGAAACCTAAAATTCCCTTCCCCTGTAGAGCTTAATTGACAGGATGAGGGATGCCAGCATAAATATCAAGGCTCCTCCAATAAGCATAAGGGAAAACTGAGTTTTGTTTACGCTGCTGAAAAAGCCGGCAATAGCCTGCAAAACTCCATGGGATGAGCTGCCCCCGGCCGCTTCAAAGAGGGATATGAGGCCGAAGAAGAAAGCAAAGAAGACAATAAGGCTGATTATTCTTGCCCTGACAAAGCCTGTTTTGAAATAAACCGGGTAGTAAATGCCGTTCATTACCATTATGACGGTAAAAGCCGCTGCCAGGCTTTCCGGGGTAATTGGAGGAATATTTATGGGTATGGGAACCAGGCGGAGTAAGGCAGCGTAAATTAGGTAAGCCAGTACAGCCATCAGGCCGTAGAAAAATACGGATAAATACTTGGCAGCAACGATTTTTTCGCGGCTTATGGGCAGGCTGTTTAAAACAATATCCGAGCCTGTTTTCTCTTCCAGGCTGCCGGCTGTTATAACCAGCTGATATGTTACTGCTATGATTATGCTGGTAAAAGCGCCGGAGCCGACGCTTTGAAAGGCCAATGTCAAAATAATTATATATAGCCCTAAAAATCCAAGGGTTTTCTTCTGTATCAGCAGATCCTTAAAAATCAGGTTAAGCATTTCCATTCTCCTTTCGGGTATAGTAGAGCATTATATCTTCCAGGGCAGGCTTTTCCGCAGCCGCACCTGCTTTTACAAGAGCATCGGCAGCCTCCTTGCCTGCAGTTAAGGCCTCAAAGCCGTATATGCCCTTCTTAATGCCGATCAGGTTGTTTTTCAGGCTTGTATCCAGCAGAGAGAGGGGCCCTTTGATTACTGCGTGTTCTTCTATAAGCTCATCCTTGGTCTTGTTAAAAAGTATTTCCCCTTTGTAAATCATGATGATATAATCCGCAATTCTGTCCAGATCGGATGTTATATGAGTTGAGAAAAATACACCCTTGTTTTCATCCTGAATAACATCGTGGAGAATATCCAGGATCTCACTTCTTACCACCGGATCCAGGCCTGAGGTGGGCTCATCCATGATCAGCAGGTCTGCCTTGTGAGACAGAGCTGCGGCAAGGGAGAATTTCACCTTCATGCCCCGGGACAGATCTTTAATGCTTTTATTCAGAGGAAGGCTGAACTTCCCGGCTAAACTTCTGAATTTTTCTTCATCCCAATTATTGTAGGCCGAGGCTATAAAGCGTTTCATCCGCTCAACTGTCAGCTCTTCATAAAAGTGGCTTTCATCATATACAAAGCCAATCCGGTTTTTTATCTCCCTTTCGTGCCTGATGTGGTCCAGGCCGAATATGCTGACTTCTCCCCTGTCCTTCTTCAGCAGATTCATAATCAGCTTTATGGTTGTGGTTTTGCCGGAGCCGTTAGGTCCTATAAAACCGGTAATGAAGCCCCTGGGCAGTGAAAAGCTGATATTGCTCAGGGTAAAATCCTGAAAAGTTTTTGTTAAGCTTTTTACCTCCAATATGTTTTCCATTATTTTTCCTCCTCGCAGAAAAACTTCAGCATTTCTTCAAGCTCCTTAAAGGTGAGTTCAGCTGACTTGGCCGCTATGACCGCTTCAGACAGCTTTTCCTCAACTATTTTGATACGGCTTTCCCGCAAAAGTTCCTTGTTCTGGGCTGCTACGTATGAACCTTTGCCGGCAATGGTAGCGATAAAGCCTTCTTTTTCCAGTTCATCATAGGCCCGTTTGGTAGTAATTACGCTGATGTTCAGATCCTTGGCCAGGCTCCTTATGGACGGCAAAGGTTCGGATTCTTCCAGCAGGCCTTTCATGATATGGTCCTTTATCTGGTCCGCAATCTGCTGGTAGATTGGCTTGTCGCCGGTATTGGATATGATTATGTTCAATAGCATGGCCACCTCACCTTGTATATACTGTTAATATACAGTATATACAGTTGGAGTGGCAGTGTCAATATTTTGCAATGAGTAATCGTAAATAAAAAATGAGTTTATTGAGATGGGTGGCGGTACGCAGCTCGCATTTGATATAATAAAGCCAATGATCGTCAATTGGATAAGGCCGGGATTATCAAATGAGCCATGCATGGGGAAGGGGATGCAGTATGAAAAACAGCCTGATACTGACATATGATCTGGGGACTACAGGTAATAAATGTACGGTATTTGACAGCCGGGGCAGGGAATTAATGTCCGGCATTGTGCCTTACGATACCATCTATCCCAAACCGGGATGGTCAGAACAGGATCCTCATGATTTTTGGAAAAGCGTAGTAACCGGGACAAGACAGCTGATTGAAATGGGGCTTAATCCGAAGGATGTTGCCGTTATCGGACTGTCCGGCCATATGAACGGATGCATTCCCCTGGACAGGAAGGGAGATGTGCTGTACAACAATATTATCCACTCTGACAGCCGAACGGAGAAACAATGCGAATTTATAAGGCAGCATATTGATGATGAGTCCTACTATCGGATTACAGGCAACAGGCTGGATCCCCATTATACACTGCCCAAGGTTTTATGGCTGAAGCAGCATTATCCTGACCTTTACAAGAAAACCGTTTTCTTCATCAATACCAAGGATTATATATCGTACCGCCTAACCGGCAGGATGGGAATCACCGACTATTCTGATGCTTCCCTTACATGCATGCTGGATCTGCATAAGGGTGAATGGGCATATGATATGCTGAAGACCCTGGATGTGGACTGCAATAAACTGCCCGAACTGCGCTGCTCCCATGAAACAGCAGGATACCTGTCCGGCGAGGCGGCAGGCATTCTTGGCCTGGTGGAAGGAACACCTGTGACGGTGGGCGGAGGAGACGGTGCCTGCGCTACCAGGGGTTCAGGTGTCAAAAATATCGGTGATGCCTATAACAACTTTGGAAGCAGTGCCTGGATTGCCGCACTGAACCATGCTCCCGTTATTGACGAGGCCGCCAGGATATTTAACTTTTTTGACCTGAACGGGAAGGACATGGTTGTCTGCGGAACAGTCCAATCTGCAGCAGCTGCCTATAACTGGGCAGTTGACATCATGGGCCGGGCGGCTGAAGAAGAAGGCTGGGCAGAAAAAGCTTCCGGAAAGGGCTTCTATGATAAAATGGAAGCCATGGCCCGTTCATCATCCATCGGCGCCAATGGGATCTTCTTCCTTCCCTATCTGATGGGTGAACGTACTCCCCTGTGGGATCCCAATACCCGCGGAGCCTTCATCGGCTTTACACTCTTTCATAACCGTAATGATATGATCCGGGCGGTTTATGAGGGAATTGCCTATGCTCTCAGAACGGTATTGGATGTTTACAGGGAAAACCGGCTGAGCTTTAAGGATATGATTCTTATAGGCGGAGGCGCAAAAAGCAGGTTATGGACTGAAATGCTCTGCCATATTTACAACCTTCCCGTGAAGGTACACCCTGCCCCGGGCGTGGCTACTTCACTGGGTGCTGCCATAGCGGCAGGTGTTGGCGCAGGCATGTTTAAGGACTTTGCAGCTGCCTTAGACCAGGAATTTGAAACAGTACATGCGCCTGATCCGGAACAACATGAGAAGTACGAAGAATATTATAAAGTCTTCCGGACTGTTTACCCGGATATAAAACCCGTTTATGACAGGATTGCCCAATTGAGAGAACAGCAATAAGGTAAGAGGAGCAGATGAAATGGTGAGATACAAAAGAAGTTTTGCAAGCGATAATAATGCTGTTGTACATCCCAAAATTATGGAGGCCCTTCAGGAGGCCAACAACTGTCATGTCCTTTCCTATGGGGAGGATCACTATACTGAATCAGCCCGGGAACGATTCAGGGAAGTTTTTGGAGAGGACAGCGAGGTATTCTTTGTTTTTAACGGAACAGGGGCCAATGTAACAGGTCTTGCTTCCATGACTATGCCTTATCAGACTATCATCTGTACAGATTATGCGCATATACATGTGGACGAATGCGGTGCTGCTGAGCGCTTCATCGGATGCAGGCTCCTGCCCCTGCATTCGGAGGATGGCAAGCTGCGGCCTGAACAAATAATGCCTGCTCTGTCCGCTGTCGGAGTTGAGCATCATTCCCAGCCCGGTGTTGTTTCCGTCACCCAGTGCACAGAGGTCGGGACAGTGTATACGGCTGAGGAATTGAAGAAGTTGGCTCAATTTTCCCATGCCAACAATCTGCTGGTACATATGGACGGCGCCAGAATCGCCAATGCAGCCGCATATCTGGGGACCTCGCTGAAAGCCATTACTGCTGATGTGGGCATTGATGTACTGTCATTTGGAGGAACCAAAAACGGTTTGATGTTTGGTGAGGCGGTTGTATTTTTTAACAGAAAGCTGGCTCAAAACTACAAGTATATTCGCAAGCAGGGTACCCAGCTGGCATCCAAAATGCGATATATAGCCGTGCAGTTTGACGTTTTACTGTCCAGCCGGCTTTGGCTGGAAAATGCAAGTAAAGCCAATGCCATGGCGGCATTGCTGGCAAGAGAGGCGGAGAAAATACCCGGAATTACCATTACACAGCCTGTGGAGGCCAACGGTGTGTTTGTTTCTATGCCCCAGGCTGCCGCCGAAAGATTGCAGCAGCGCTGCTTCTTCTACCCCTGGGACAAGGAAAAGAGTGAATACCGCTGGATGACCTCTTTTGATATGGAAGAGGAAGATATCATGGAATTTATAGAAGCTGTTAAGGCAGCCATGGAATGAACTGATCGGATATGCAAATCAGGTTATATTAGGTGAATGAATCAGAAATATTGTAGAGCCGGCAAGTGATATTATTCTTGAATGGAGATATTTAAATGCATAAGAGACTTCAGGGGATGCGCACAGAACTGGTAATGTATTTTATTTTGATATCAGCTGCGGCAATAGCAAACGGTTTGAGCGACAGCGTCTATTCAAATTATTTCAAAGAGGTCTATAAGGTTACAGCCTTTCAGAGAGGATTAATCGAATTCCCCCGGGAGCTTCCGGGTCTGCTCTGCGCTCTTGTTATAGGCTTGTTTGGTTTTATTGGAGATTTGCGTCTGGCACTAATTGCCCAGGTATTGGCATTTGCAGG
>DUOA01000066.1 GCA_012839095.1 Clostridiales bacterium | reverse complement strand
TTGCTAATAAGCACTTGACATAGTCAAGTGAGGGTGGTATATTATTATTGCATATGGGTATTCTGTCCACATGTACAAAAAAGAGGAGGTATATATATGAAAAGAAAGCTTGTGAAACTATTGGCCTTGTTATTTGTTGTATGCATGATTTTTACTGCATGCACAAATGGAGGAGAAGAGACTCCGGACAAAACCACCTCGCCCCCGGAAGCTACTCAAAAGCCGGCTGATGAAACCGATGATCCTAATCCACCTGAAGAAGTCGGCACCGGTTACTGGGGACGCTATGAGGAACCCGTAGTTGTCCGCTTTGCTGTTAATGGCGCAGATGATGATTTCAGCTGGTCTGATAACATCTGGACCCAGGCATGGAAAGAACGTTTTAATATTGAAACGGAAATTATGTGGAACACAGGCACTGATGAAGCATACCAGACCAAGCTCTCCATGGCTATTCTGACTGGTGAATTACCCGATTATATATATGTAAACAATAACCAGTTCAAACAATTGGTAGATGCCGGATATGCAGCTGATATTACCGATGCATATGACAATTACCTCTATCCCCATGTAAAAGAGACCGCATTTGAGGCTTATGAAGAGGCACAAGAGCTTGCCTTCGTAGATGGTAAGCGCTACGGCATTGCTCAGGGAGGCGCCGGTAACACTAATGCACGCCTTGTATACATCCGCAACGACTATATGGAAAAGGTAGGCGCTGAGATTCCTACTACAATTGAGGAACTTATAGATTTAGGAAAAAGTTTTGTAGATGCCGGCCTGGCTAAATATGCACTACCCTTAATAGGTAATGTAACAGGTGAAGCCTACAGCGACATTCAAGTAGTTTCCAATGCCTATGGCGTATATCCGGGCATCTGGGTTGATGATGGCAGTGGTGGAATGACATATGGCTCAATCGATCCCAAAATGGAATCCGTGCTGAATATTTATAAGAATCTATATGATACAGGGTATATTGATCCAACATTCCCGACTGCTGTTGGTGACAATCTTACTGAGCAGATTATGAATGGTGAAGTTGGCATTCTTACAGGTGAGTTTTGGGTTGCAACCTGGCCTCTTCCCTCCCTTTTGGATGATGAGGGAAATGTTGTAGACTGGACCATTATCCCCGTTTTACCCAGCGAGTCCAATAGTAACTTTAAGGTTCAGGCTACCGGCAGCCCCGCAGACACCAACTTTATCGTTGTACGCAATGGCTATGAACATCCAGATGCAATTATGAAGCTTATAAACCATCGTCATGCTATGCTGGCTGATCCGGAATTGGCAGAGCAGGATTTCCACACATTTGTAGACGAAGAGGGTAACAAAATCGGCAATCATATGCGTTGTCCTATTCGTGAATACTTCGACTTCCCTTATATCAATATGATGACTAGTCCGCATGTTACAGAGGCAATTGATAACAACAATATGGATGCATTGGTTCATCCCCACGATGAGCTTCAATATGAAAATGTTACCAATTATTTAAAAGCAGTTGAAAATGGAGATCAAGCTGCGGCAAACTCCGGTTGGGCTATGTATAAGCTGTTCTACGGTGAGCACTCGGTATTTGGCTCATTCTATTCCAATTATATAGCTGACCGATACATCTGGGATATGCGTAATAAGAGCACTGAAAACTATGAACGTCTCTGGGGTACAATAAAGCAGTATGAAAACACTTTCTATGTTAACTATATAAGCGGCAGCGAAGACACTACCTTTGCTCAATTTGTTCAGGAGTGGAATGATATGGGCGGCGAGCTCATAACTTATGAGCTGAACCACTGATAAGAAGCTGCTAATAACAATGAGTTCTTTGTTCGGCGGGAGAAATCCCGCCGAACAATAGAATCAGAAAGGAATGAAGCCGTCATGCGTACAGCAGTTGACGCACCGCCTGCCCGTTCCGGGCGGAAAAAGAGATTACGGGTTGACTACATGCTTTGTGCCATGCTGATTCCGGGTTTTGTCTACCTGATCATTTTTGAATTTTTTCCACTTTTTGGTCTGGTTATTGGTTTTCAGGATTTTCATATGGCAAAAGGCATATTAGGCTCCAAATGGGTGGGGTTTGAAAATTTTAAATATCTTTTTACTATGTATCCAAACTTCTGGCGTATAGTTAAGAACACGGTTCAAATTGCTGCTTTGAAACTGTGTTTTGGATTTACCACCCCGGTTGTTGTGGCCTTGATGCTCCATGAAGTACGGCATAACCGTTACAAAAGGACCATTCAGACACTGGTCTATATTCCACATTTTATCTCCTGGGTAATATTAGCCGGTATCCTGCGTACAATGCTTGATCCAGGCGATGGTATGGTGAATTATATTCTCAATTTGCTTGGCCGCGAATCAGTATACTTCTTAGGAGAGAATTCCACTTTCAGGAGTGTGCTGATTGTGTCAGATGTCTGGAAGGGTTTCGGATGGGGAACAATTATTTACATGGCAGCATTAACCGGTATTGATCCGGCTTTATACGAAGCAGCTGTTATCGATGGTGCCGGTCGATTCAAACGCATGTGGCATATTACACTGCCTGGTATTATGCCTTATATAATCCTCAATCTGATTCTCACAATTCCCGGCATTCTCAACGCAGGGTTTGATCAGATCTTCAATTTGTACAATGAGCGTGTCTATAGGACAGCCGATGTGCTGGACACCTTTATTTATCGTCTGGGTATAGTTGACGCGCAATATGATCTATCCACTGCCATAGGCTTGGTTAAATCAGCTATCGGTTCTATTCTGCTGATAGTTTCATATCAGGTGGCAAACAAATTATACGACTACAAGGTGTTTTAGGAGGTGTACCCGGATGATAAAGAAAACAAAAAGGAATCGCATGAAATCTTCTTTCAGCGAGAAGTCAGTTGATATAATAATCTATACTATACTGGGTGTTTTGGGAGTTTCATGCATACTGCCTTTTATCCATCTGGCAGCACTATCCTTATCAACATCTACTGCAGTCAGCTCGGGGAGTGTTACCCTTATTCCAATCGGCTGGAACCTGGATCCTTATAAATATGCAATGGAGCATCCTGCCTTCCTGCGCGCACTCAGTATATCGGTTGTTCGAACTGTAGCAGGCGTCCTGATTTCACTTACCATGCTGATCTTGACCGCCTATCCGTTGTCCAAGAGCCACGAAGTTGTTCCGCTTGCACCGGTATTTAAGGGAATGATGATAGTAGCCATGTTGACAAGCGGCGGTCTCATACCTATGTATCTGGTGATGAGCTGGATCAAGCTGACAAACACCTTCTGGGCCCTGGTACTTCCTGGTTGTCTGTCTCTGTGGAACTGTTTCATGGTAATGAATTTTTTCCGTACTATACCTTCGGAATTGGAAGAGGCAGCAGTAGTTGACGGGGCTAACTCATTTCAGATATTGGTCAGAATTTACCTGCCCCTGTCAGTACCGATTATTGCCACCATGGCAGTGTTTGTAGGTGTAGGCCACTGGAATGACTGGTTCAGCGGCATGTTGTATATTGCACGGTCTCAGAACTATCCGCTGCAGACATATTTGCAGCAAGTCATAACCATACCCAATTTTTCCAACCTGACTGTAGATGAAATGGAAAAGTATGCGAGGATCAACAATAAAAACAATCAGGCAGCTCAGATATTAATAGCGACAGTACCTATTCTGCTTATATATCCCTTCCTGCAACGCTACTTTATGACTGGGCTGACGCTGGGCGGAGTAAAGGGGTAAGATATCATGAAGAGACCTAATATCTTATTTTTGATGAGTGATGAACATAGAGCAGATATCACGGGTTATGAAGGGAATAAGGTTATTCGCACTCCTGTTCTGGATGAGTTGGCAAGAACAGGTGTAGTTTTTCGTAATGCGTATACGCCTTCCCCTATATGCGTCCCGGGCAGAATGTGCATGATGGCAGGCCAGCTGCCTGGAACTTGCGGCTGCTATAATTATGGTGATGATCTGACACCGGAGTACATGACCTTTGCCAGACGCTTTTCCCAGTATGCCTATAATACTGTCTGCTGCGGTAAGCTTCATCACATGGGGACAGATTATCTGCAAGGCTGGATGCAGCGCATCGGAGGTCATGATGCAATGGATCCAAGGTATATAAAGGACAGGGCAGAAGAGGAATTTAATCGATATACCAGTCCATATGCCGATGGAATATGGTCGGATATTCGTGAAATAAAGCGGGCAGGCATTGCCCGATCCCGAAACACGATTGATGACACTTATACGCTTCAGGGTGCACTGGATTATATTGAAAAATATTTTAATGACACCGGATACGACAAGCAGCGCGGACATGAACCGCTTATGCTGAAAGTAAGCTTTGTCCAACCCCATTATCCATATTTCACCACCCAGGATAAGTTCGGTTACTATTTGAATCGTGTTCAGCCTTTTTTTGATGAGGAAGTATTTGATCATCCCTATCTGAGTAAGAAGCAAGTGAAAATTGGAGTGGATGTCACTAAACGTGAGGTACAAAGGGCTGTTGCAGCTTATTACGGAATGATAGAAACTATTGACGATTATTATGGCAGTATTCTGGAAGCATTGGAATATGTCGGCCAGGATCTGGATGACTGGATAATAATATATACCAGTGATCATGGTGAGATGCTGGGAGAACACGGTATATGGGAAAAATTCAAGTTTTTCGAAGCCAGCGTTCGGGTTCCTCTAATCATAAAATGGGGCAAAAATATACCGGGCGGTAGAATAATAAATGAAAATGTCAGCCAGTGTGATCTGTTTGCCACGCTTTGTGATTTGGCTGGAATCCCAACACCGGACGGCCTGGACAGCCGTAGCCTTGTCCCATTGCTTAAGGGAGAATCGGATAATTGGGATAATGTAGTGGTGTCCCAATTAGGAAAAAACATTATGATCAAAAGGGATAATTTGAAATATCAGTATTATGGCGGGAATATGCCGGAAGTATTATTTGATTTGGAGAAGGATCCAAGGGAAACAAAAAACTTTATTGATGATCCCGGCTATACTCAGCAATTGACCTATTTCCGCAATTATCTATCAGAAATTTTGAAGAACCAAAAGTAAGGAAGTATTGGGCTGACTTAATAATTGAAGACGATACTTTAATCAAACCGGAAGAGTGGTATAAGTTATGGGCAATAAGGTAAGTATGCCAGGTGAAAGAAGGACAACGCGTTTATCTATCAAATCCCTTGAGTATATGAAGGAAAAAATATCCTTGTCAGAGGATGCAGATTTATGGATGCCTGCCCTGAGCAAGCTGAGGCAGGAGGCTGATAATCTTATAGCCCGGGATTGTTATTCTGTTGTAAATAAAAATCATATTCCTCCCAGCGAATCGATGCATGACTATTTCAGCCTGAGCATATATAAATGGCCTGATCCTAATACTCCGGATGGCCTGCCGTATATTTCACGGGATGGATACATTAATCCGGAAGTAGCGGAATATGACGGACCCCGGCTTGCCCTGATGGCAAATGCAGTTGATACCTTGAATATTACCTACTATTTAACGGGAGAAGAAAAATATGCGCAAAAAGCAGGAGACTTTTTGCGAACATGGTTTCTTAATCCGGAAACAAAAATGAATCCCAATATGCTGTACGCTCAATATGTACCCGGGAACGGAGGCTTTATCGAAATTCCCCGTTATCCCAACAGGTATGTGGCAGGTAAGAACGGCAAGGGCGTATATGTTTCATTCGGAGGTATTATTGAAGGTACAAGATTAGCGTGTTTTATCGATTCCATTGAACTTATACGAGGGAGTACCGGCTGGTCGGAGGATGATCACGCCCATTTGCAGCAATGGTTCAGAGAATTCCTGCAATGGATTTTGGAAAGCAGCCATGGGAAGGATGAAGAAAGCTGCTATAACAATCATGGTTCATGGTATTGTGTGCAGGCTGCTGCATACGCAATCTTTTGCGAGGATTTTGATACAGCAAAAGAAATTTTAGCTAAGAAGGCACCCGGGAGGATCGATCTGCAGTTTGATGAAGAAGGCAGGCTGTATGAGGAGTTGTACAGAGCACATTCCATTGGGTATGTGAACTATGGTATGGCATCTTTTTATAACTTAGCCCAAATGGCAAAGAGCCTGGATATTGATTTATGGAATTACGAAAATAAACACGGAAAACCTTTGAAAAAGGCAATCGAATGGATTATTCCTTTCCTGTACGGTTCTAAAGAGTGGACTTATCCTCTGGTCAGCGATATGAATTGTGTTGGTTTTATCCCCCTGCTGTATATGGCAGCCGATGGCTATAATGAAGATGCCTATATGGATGCAATTGGAAGAATACCAGGTTATAAGGCAGACAATATATTTAAACTGCTATATGCAGTACCAGTAAATTAATAGAGTGCCCGGCATACCAGCCGCAGGGCATCACATTCACAAAACAAAAGCATTAGTCAGTGGGAAAACTGGCTAATTTCTTTATTCGATAAAACTTAGGTTAGAAATATATTTCGGGAGGCAGAAAGAGTTGGAGCACAAATATGGATATTTCAAGGAAAATGGAACAGAGTTTGTAGTAACAAACCCAAAAACCCCAAGAGCATTCGATAACTTTCTATGGAATGATTCTGTTTTTTCCAATGTGCATCATACAGGGGTCGGATACTGTGATTATCAGATAGGTGAAAGTGAAGCTGTTCAGCTTTTGACCGGTGTAGGCAGAATCTGCGACTTTGATGTATTCGGGCGTGATCATCTTATGAGCAGACTGATATATGTCAGAGACAATGAGACCGGTGAATTCTGGAATGTTAACTGGGAGCCCGTACAAAAACCCTATGAAACATTTGAATGTGTTCATGGGCTGGGATACACCATATTAACAACCAGGGTAAATGGAATCAGCATCAGCTTCAGAATCTTTGTTCCAAAGGGAAAGGATCCGGTAGAACTCTGGACTCTGAAAATAGAAAATACCACAGGAAGATGGCGCGATTTATCGATATTCGCCTATAACCAATTCCAGTTCAAGTATAAATGGGGTTTTGACAGTTATGGAGATATGATCTTCCGCGGAGCATGGTTTAATAAGGAGTTGAATGCAGCTGTAGCATCCAAACATCCCCATACAAAGCCCCATGATTATCTGACCGGGTTTATAACTGCAGATGAAAAGATAGCAGCTTACGATGGAACCAGGAATGCTTTTGTGGGCACATACAACACATTGGAGAGACCTCAGGCTGTTGTAAATGGTGCCTGCACTAACACACCCGGTTCATCAGATGCTACCATAGGAGCAATTCAGTTTAATATTAAGCTTTCTGCAGGTGATGCAAAAGAAATCAATGTGATACTTGGTGCTGTCAATGAAGAGAAGAATATTGAGTATTTCCGGACCAAGTATTTTGGGAATTACGAGCAGTATTTTCAGAAGCTTAAAGATGACAACCGGGCTTTAATGGAAAGGAACAAGGTTAAAACACCGGATGAGCATTTGAACAGAATGATAAACTATTGGATAAAGCAGGGAACTCTGTACGGAGCAAAATGGTGCCGGTGGGGCTGGAACGGGTACAGGGATATTGTACAACACGGGCTGGGGGCTGCCTCAATAACTCCGGAAAGAACAAGGGAAATCCTGCTGGAAGCCCTGAGGTATCAGTATAAGAGCGGCCTGGCCCTGCGAGGCTGGAATCCGGTAGATGAAAAGCCCTATTCGGACAGTGCCTTGTGGCTGGTATTTACCCTGTCAGCCTATTTAAAGGAAACCGGAGATTTTGAACTGTTGAAGGAATCAGTGCCCTATTATGATGAAGGAAGCGGAACTGTACTGGATCATATTGATCAGGCCCTGGATTTTCTTGAAAACAATAAAGGTGCCCACGGCCTTTGCCTGATAAAGTTTGGTGACTGGAACGACTCTTTAACTGCCGTAGGCAAGGAAGGCAGGGGAGAAAGTGTATGGCTCAGCCAGGCTTATGCTGAAGCCATGCTGGCTATGGCTGATTTGTTTGATCATTTGAAGGATGAAGATAAAAAGCAGAATTATCTTAAGCGATATGACCGGATTAAAGAAGCGATTAATAAAAACGCCTGGAACGGCGACTGGTATATTCGCTGCTTTGATGACAACGGAAGGCCTGTAGGATCTAAAGAGAATGAACAGGGACAGATCTTCCTTGAGGCTCAGGCCTGGGCTTTGATTTCGGGTATTGCAGATTCAGAGCGGATTTGCAAAATTATGGAAACCTGTGACGATAAGCTTCATACAGAGCTTGGATACGCTCTGCTGGCTCCAACCTTTACAAAGAGAGATGACAATATTGGCAGAATAAGCTGCCTGGAACCTGGTGTATGCGAGAATGGCACCATTTACTCTCATGTAAATGCCTGGTTAATTCTAGGCTTGCTTAAAAATCGAAGGCCTTCCAAGGCTTTTGAAACATTAAAAAAGATCATGCCCGGATACATGGACGGCCAGAGTGAGTTAAAAAACAACTGTCCGCCCTACATGTTTGCCAATTGCTACTATGGAAAGGACCATCGAAACAATAGCATGCAAATGGAGTTCTTGTGGATTACCGGTTCCCTGCCCTGGTATAATCATCTGCTGCTGAATGATTTTATAGGTGCAAGGGCCGAATATGACGGGTTAAGGATAGACCCCTGCATTCCACCTGAATGGGAACAGTGTGAAGTTGAGCGCTGTTATCGTGATGCAGTCTATAATATAGTTATAAAAAATCCGGATCGCAAGGGATGCGGGGAAGTGCAGTTAAAGGTGGACGGAAAGGATTTTGACGGTAATCTGGTACCGGCTTTTTCTGACAACCAGGTCCATCATATTGAAGCGATAATAAAGTAGGGGCTGATTATTTGCACCCTGCAGCTCAATAACCCCGAAAATGTTATACAAAGGTTTTTTGAGCTGTTTTGTAAGACTTGAAATACACCAGGTAAAGATATATCACTAATAAAAATGTATAATATCAGAAAGGGTGGTTTCTGTGAGCAACAGCAATATTTATAAGGCAGCATCAGCCTATGTGGATAATTATATAACCGGGACCAAGGCACGTAAAATTACTGCTCTAAAGGATGAATGGCGTTTTCATGCCGGAGACATCATTGGCGCCTGGGAGCCTTCTTTTGATGACTCATCCTGGCGTGTTTTGTCCATACCCCATGATTACTCCATCGAAGGTGAGTTTTCTGATAAGCATGCCGCCAACGGATTTGTACAATCCGGTGCAGCCTGGTACAAAAAGCATTTCAGAATACATAAGACTCCTTTGGCTGAAAAGTTTTATCTGATGTTTGATGGTGTGTCAATGAACTGCCAGGTATGGATTAATGATCGATTTTTAGGCCGGCATCCCTATGCCTTTACTCCTTTCTGGTATGACATTACTCCCTTTTTGAAGCCTGATGAAGAAAATGTTATCTCAATCAGAGTAGATTGTTCACTTCAGCCCTTTACCAGATCATACACCGGTATGGGCTTGTTCCGTAATGTTTGGTTGATTGCTGCTTATTCCCTTCATATAGATCAATGGGGAATAACTTATGAAGTAACCAAACTGACAGAAGAGGAAGCAGAGATTTCAGTAAATACAAAATGCCGTGTAGACCGCTACCCTGAAACAATATGGAATGCTTTTTCCTGGCAGGGCTGCGGCATGGAACATAATAACTGGATAGAGAAAACCTGCAGATTAGTTACTTCAGTAATCGACAGTGAAGGGACTGTTGTTGGTGAAACTGAAGATTCAGCTTTAATGCCAAACTTCAGCAAGCATGAGTTTAACCAATTATTGAAAGTCGACAAGCCCCAGCCGTGGTCTGCTGAAAAGCCATACATGTATACTATGCATTCTAAGTTATATATTGATGGGATCCTGGTGGATGATGTATTGACTCCTCTGGGCATACGTACCATTTCATATGATTCAGAGAATGGTTTCTTATTAAATAATCAAACAGTGAAACTCAAAGGGGTTTGCCTGCATCAGGACTCCGGCA
The DNA here is from genome assembly GCA_012839095.1 of Clostridiales bacterium. Taxonomy (GTDB): domain Bacteria; phylum Bacillota; class Clostridia; order Caldicoprobacterales; family DTU083; genus DUOA01. The sequence continues at coordinate 8,426 of DUOA01000066.1, read as the reverse complement.
TATATGGAGGAGCTGTTCCGGTACAGGAATGGGTAAGAAAGCTGCTAAAACTGAAAGGTGCAGGCTGCAACGCTATACGCACATCGCACCATCCCTTTCCGACCGAGTTCTATCATGTTTGCGACTATCTGGGTTTTATGGTAATGGACGAAGCCTTTGATGAATGGAAGATGGGCTGGGATCGTGGATTAATAAACGGACCCTACGGGAAATACATTTACGGCTATTACCTGTATTTTGATCAATGGTATGAGACCGATCTCCGGGCTATGCTGCAAAGGGACAGAAATCATCCCAGCGTCATTATGTGGAGCATAGGAAATGAAATTCCTGAGCTGTATTTTGATGAAGGAATCGATATTGTTAAGAAGATGGTGGCAATCTGCAAGGAAGAAGATACCACAAGACCGGTCACCGTATGCGCAGAAGGAAACCATATACTCCGCATAAAGGAAGGGATAATGGACCAGGTTGATATACCCGGCTATAACTATGTTAGCAGCAGAGAAGGGAAAGCCTATTACGAAAGATTCCATAAGGAGCATCCGGACTGGGTTATGGTGGGATCGGAAACAGAATTTGAACCGGAGCATTGGAAGGCAGTTATAGACAATCCCTATGTAATCGGTCAGTTTTTATGGGCCGGATATGATTATTTAGGTGAAGGTGCAGATTTATTTGGAGAGGATGCAAACCTGGGTAATACCTTTGATATAGCTGCCTTGGCATCAGAAAAAAGAGATAAAAAGAAAAAAGTAATACGTCATGGCTGGGCATTTGGGGTGCTGGATATTATAGGAACGCCTAAGGGAGAGTATTTCTATCGAAGGTCTGTATGGAATGATGAACCATGTGCATATCTGGCAGTGAAATCCGATATGAAGGGTAGAAAACCCTACCAATACTTCCTGTCCCATTTACACTGGAACTGGAACGAAGGTGACAGGAAAACTATCTATTGCTATACCAACTGTGAAAAGGTTGAATTATTCCTTAATGGTCAATCCGTGGGTGTCAAGGAATCAGACAAATATTTCCCCTTTGCGGTTGAGTGGGATATTGAATATGCCCCCGGCACTCTCAAGGTGATAGGCTATAATAACGGTAATAAGGTATGTGAAAATGAACTGGTTACCGCCGGAAAACCGGCAAAAATTGTTCTGGAAAGTGATACAGACCTACTGAGCGCCGGTACAGTTGATTATGCCAATATCACCATTTCCATTGTTGATGAAAACGACAGGCTGGTACCTTATGCCTCAAACAAGCTGTCAGCTCGTATAAGAGGCTGCGGCAGTCTGCTTGGCATATTCTCAGGCGATATGACCAGCAATGCAAGCTACAGAGCTGATAGCTGCCATGCCTTCAGAGGCAAATGTATGGCTGTGGTAAAGGTAACAAAGGATACCGGCCCGATAGAAGTTGTTATTGAAGGAGAGGGATTGCAGCCTGGAGTTTTGCATCTGCAAAGTGAATAAGTAAGGCAGATGAGTTCATGCAAACAATCATGAGGGGGTTTTTAGATGGAGTTATTTAAAAAACCGGCCGGAGTTGTTACCCGTTGGCAAAGCTTTGAAAATGTTACCGGGCTTATCTATTTGGATACGCCTTATAACGGCCTGGATGATATCCAGCCGATTTCGGAAGGAATCAGGGACATGAGTGAGGAGTGATTAGGACATGGAAGCGGTGACAAAATTAACCGGTGCCAAATGGATCGGTTTACCCGATGAAGAGATAGTCATTTCTGATAATCAAAAGGTGTATTTTAGAACACAGTTTGTACTGAACAAGCCCGGTTTAATGAAGATTGCAATCAGTGCTCATAATCGCTACAAGCTTTGGGTAAACGGACATCGGGCAGGTGCAGGGCCCTGCAAGGGTGACAGGTGGCGTTGGTATTATGAAGTAGTGGACATCAGCAGTTTTTTAAAGCAAGGCATCAATGTTATTGCTGTTGAAGTGGTTCATTTTCCTCCTGCAGCTTATAAAGGCAAGTCTTTAGGCGGCCCCTGGAGCGTGGTGTCTGTTCTTAAGGGGCCCTGGCTGGCAGCAAAAGGCATATGCGAGGATGAGAACGGCAAGGTATTGGCAGATATAACAACCGGAAGTGCTGAATGGTTTTATAGGACAGATGAATCCATTACCTGGGAAAGCAGTGAAAAGCCTGAGTTTAAACCCATAGGTGCATTTGAGAATGTTAACGGCAGCTGCATTCCATGGGGATGGATGACGGATGAGATTTTACCTGAAGAATGGAAAGAACCTGTTAAGAAGTGGGATGCCGATGGTTGCGCCTGGGGAGGAATTCCTGTTCTGCCCATGGAGGAAAGAAAGATTCCTTTCATGTATTTTAAAAACCGGCAGTTTGTCAGGGAAATGGATATAAGGCCGGACGATCTGAAAGCAATAACATTTAAAGATAAAGAGCAAGTGGAGCTGGAGCCTGGCTCAGGATATGTAATTGAGCTGGATGCCGGTGAATTGACCACCGGGTATCCCATCATTAGAACCAGGAAGGGATTGGGGAGTAAGCTTACCATCCGTTATGCAGAGAGCTATTCTCTGCCTCCGGTTGTCCAGTACCAGGTAAAAGGCGTCAGAGACGACTGTGAGAATTTCAGATTATTAGGATATGAGGATAGCTACCGACCTTCATCAGGCGATGATGTTTATGAAACATTTTGGTTTCGGACATTCAGGTTTATCAGAATAGAAGCGGAGGTAGGCCCGGAACCACTGGTCTTGATGAAACCGGAGTATGTGGAAACCGGTTATCCCCTTGAAGTAAAATCGGAAATTCACTCAGAGGAGCATTGGGTTGGCAGGTTATGGGATATAAGCATCAGGACCTTAAAAAGATGTATGCATGAAACCTATGAGGACTGCCCCTATTACGAGCAGCTTCAGTATTTGCTGGATACCAGACTACAGGCGCTGTTCACCTATGCTGTTTCGGGGGATACAAGGCTGGCGCTTAAGGCTATAGAGGACTTCCATTCATCTTTGACTCCGGAAGGGCTTTTATTCTCTGCTGCTCCTTTCAATCAACCTCATATCATACCTACCTTTTCACTATATTGGATATTGATGCTTGAGGATTATTACCTGGAAACAGGAGACCTGGAAATAGTTAAAAGATACCGGCCTGCCATGGATGCAATTCTTGACTGGTTTGACAGAAAATTAGGCGGCTATGGGCTGTGTGAGAAATATGTGTATTGGGAATTTGTCGACTGGGTGGAAGAGTGGCAAAATGAGATTAATCAGATAACCGGAACTCCCAAAGCAAGCTATTATGGACCATCCGCAACAAACAACCTGGTTTACGCTTATGCCTTAAGATCTGCAGCCAGGCTTTTGAAGGCTGCAGGCAGACCAGATACTGCTTTAGAATATAAGAGAAGGGCAGATGAGATTAATAGTAACATTGAGAAATATTGCTGGAGCGAAGAGAAGGGAATGTACAGGGAAGGCCCTGAGGTAGAGGAATATACACAGCATGCCCAGGCAATGGCAGTATTAAGCGGATTGGCTGAAGGGGAAAAGGCTGTAGAAATTCTAAAAAACTGCCTGACTGACGGTAAGGCTCATATATGTACATATGTTTTCTCCTTTTTTTTGTTCAGAGCATTGGAAAAAGCGGGCCTTTATCATATGACAGATATTCTGCTTGATAAGTGGAGGAGCCTTTTAAACCTGAATCTTACAACACTGCCTGAAGACCTCAGGCGTCAGCGCAGTGACTGTCATGGCTGGAGTGCTCTCTCCCTTTATGAGTTTACCAGGTGCATACTGGGGGTACAGCCGGAAGAACCTGGCTGGGGTAAGATTAAAATTGAGCCTCATACTCTTTCCCTGCCTAATGCCAAAGGAAGAGTAATAACAGCAAAAGGAATTGTAGAGGTTGAGTGGAAAAAAACACAATACGGTCTTAAATTAAGGGGTAATGTACCCAAAGGCCTTTATACCAGAATTGTTTTACAGGGCAAAACAGTTAAGGAGCTGCCTCAGGGAGGAGACTTTATGGTTGAGGATAACTGAACCCGTAATTTGACTGGTATGGAGGAAATGTAAATTTTTTTATAAAGAGGTGACCAGGCACAGTGAAGGATAATAATCAGGCGAATTTAGAGAAGGTGCAGGAGGAAAAACGGAAGGTGCAGGAAAGCTTGAGGCTGGAAGCTCATGACGAATATCTGCGTTCTATTACTCCGTTAACCCCAGAAGAAGAGAAAAATGTCCCCAATATAATCTTTATTATGATGGACGACTTAGGCTGGGGAGATCTATCCTGTTTCGGCTCAATGGCAATACATACACCTAATATAGACAGGATGGCGGAGGAGGGGGCAGTACTAAAAAACTGCTATTCCGCCAGCCCAATATGTTCACCAAGCAGATTTGGTTTTCTGACAGGCAGGTATCCCTCCAGGGGATTTCTCCGCAACGTATTCTTTCCTACAGTAGAAATCGATGAAAAATATGTAGTGCCTAACAGGAATTATGAGATTCCGGAGGATGAAGCAGGCGGCAGGGCCAGTCAGGCCTTAATCGATGCAGTACGGCGGGGAGCAAAACTTACTGGCAGCCGATTACCGGTAGAAGGTATTTTGCCTGATGAGGTAACGATAGCAGAAATACTGAAAGCCAGGGGCTATAGAACAGCTATGTTCGGTAAATGGCATTTGGGAGACAAGGAGCCCCACCTGCCCAATGACAAGGGGTTTGAATACTTTTACGGAGCTCATTATTCCAATGACATGTACCCCTATCACTTCTGGAGAAACAAGGAGATAGCCGTCGAAGCTCCTTTTGACCAGAGCAGAATAACAGAGCTGTTAAACGATGAACTCTTTAAATTTATAGATGAGAATGCTGGCAGCCCCTTCTTTGCCTACTATGCATCACCCTGGCCCCATCATCCATTGAACTGCGGTGAAAAGTTTAAGGGAACTTCAAAAGCAGGGGTATATGGAGATTGTATACAGGAGTTTGATTACGGCATAGGTCAGTTGTTTGACTTACTGAAGAAAAAGGGTATATTGGACAAGACTCTAATCGTATTTACATCGGACAATGGACCATGGCACCAGGGCTCAACAGGGGGACATCGTGGAAGAAAGGGTAATGCCTTTGACGGCGGCCAGATAGTACCGACTGTATGCTATTGGCAAAACCATGTAGTCAATGGGGTCATTAAAGAACAGGCAATGAATATTGATTTCTTACCTACATTTTGTGAGGCAGCAGGAGTGGATCTGCCCACTGACAGAATAATAGACGGTAAAAGCATTTTACCTCTTTTGAAGGGTGAGACCAATTGCAGCCCTCATGATTGTTTAGTCTATATTAATTCCACAGTGCCTGAAAATCAGGGGTTCGGCGTTAGAACAAGGGACAATTTCAAATACTACAAGGCTGCAAACAGCGAAAATGCACTCTATGGAGCTATGCGTATTCATTCTTTCCTGTTTGATCTGAACCATGATGTTGATGAATCCTATGACGTAAAAACAGTTTACCCTGAAAAATATAGAGAGCTAAAGGCTTATTTGGACAATTTTAATGAATCGATTAAGAAAAATCCCAGGGGTTGGATATAAAATTGCAGATGAATTTAGGAGCGATTTAAATATGGATAAGGTCTTTACTAAAAAGAATCCGATTATTCGCGGAAAAGGTATTTGCGACCCTCATATGCATGTTTTCAACGACAGGGTATACCTGTATGCAACTCACGACTATTCTGTTGACAACAGGGGCTATGTAATGAAGGACTGGCAGATATGGTCCTCAGAGGATTTAATAGAATGGACTCATGAATCTATTTTCAGGCCGGAGGATACTTATATCGGCCCTTCCGACAGGTGCTGGGCAACTGATGCTGCTGAACGGAACGGCAAGTATTACTTTTACTTCTCTAATGGTACAGATAACACCGGCGTTGCTGTATCAGATAATCCCGGAGGACCTTTCAAAGACGCACTGGGCAGGCCGATGCTGGATGGGAGTAACAGCCCGACAAAAGAATACGACCCCGCAATATTCATAGATGATGATGAAAATGCCACACCTTATATTATATTTGGCACCCCAAAATGGGCAGGGGGAGACAGCTATTATATCGCGCGCTTGAATGAAGATATGGTTTCTCTGGCAGAAAAGCCCAGAAAGGTAATTGTAGATGATCCTGCAGATGATAAACCGTCTTTAAACAAATACAAGGGAAAATATTATCTGACCTGGGCCTCCTTTTATGCTATTTCTGATACTGTATATGGGCCGTACAAGTTAATTGGCAATCATGGTGCATCACCGGATCATGGATCATACTTTGAGTGGAAAAACCAATGGTTCAATGCATTTACTATCCTGGATCCCACTTTACATCACAGAGCATCGGGGCTTTGTTATGTTCACTTCAGAGAAAACGGTGAGATGGTTACCGACCAGCTGATCGTAGAATACGGTGTGGGACAGTATAATGCTGAATGGGATAAAATTCAGGCGGAATGGTATATGGCAGCAGAGGGCAATGAAAAAGGTGAGAATCCCAGGCGAGGATTTGATATAATAAAAATTACAGATGGCAGTTATCTCTACTATCCAAATATTCACAACATAAAGGAAAACACCGGTATACACTTCTATGCAGCATGCGGGAACAATACCGGAGGTATGATAGAGATAAGGGCAGATGCACCGAATGGCAAACTTCTTGGCACTTGTCAGGTTACACCTACAGGCAGCTGGAACTGGTGGGGCTACAGATCCTTTACCTGTAACCTGAATAACACAAGCGGATGTAAGAATCTTTATTTGGTATTCAGAGGAGAAGGAGACGACATTTTGCACCTGGATTGGTTCAGTTTCTTTTAAATGGAGGTGTGCTAAATGAAAAGCTGGAAGGAGTTAAGGCGGTTCACCTGCCGCATGAAAGCGGCATAAGAATGGTCAGTTCTTAATAGGAGGAAAAAAATATGAACAGTTATGATTTTTCTCATGATTGGCAATTTGCTTATGCAGAGAATGAAGATTGGTCAGTTCAGCATGGTAACCATGAGTATACATCTGTTAATCTGCCACACGACTTCAAGATCGGATTAGAGCGATGTAAAAGCTCATTCTCAGGTCCAAGCGAAGGTTTCTACCCGGGGGGTATAGGCTATTATAAGAAGACTTTTCATGTAGATAAAAATATGCTATCACAGCGGGCACTGCTTTACTTTGATGGTGTTTACCGAATGTGTGAAGTACGCCTTAATCGTAATCTAATCGCTACTCATAAAGGCGGGTATACAGGTTTCTTTGCAGATCTTACAGGAAAAATGGTGGAAGGTGAAAATACCATACAAGTTAAGGCAAATGCGTCTATGCTGCCTGCATCACGCTGGTATTCAGGTGCGGGAATTTATCGTAAAGTTACTTTGTATACCGGATCCATTCCCTGTATTGAGCCATGGGGCACATCGATTGTAACCTTACCGGAAACATTATCAGCTGAGAATGCCGATATCCTAATAAAGTCAAAAATTTATAACCCGCTGGGTCTGCCATGCAATATCAGATATGAGATATTAGATCCGGACGGTAATAGAGTAGCTGCTGATACTGTTTTAAACGTAATCAGCGAATCTAATGTTACTTTTAGTATTCATTATCCGAAGTTGTGGGATGCAGACTCTCCTTTTCTATATACCTTATATGCCTTGGTCGAAACAGATGGGGGCAAGACCGAACCTTCATGCATAAAATTTGGTATCCGCACTATAAAGGCAGATGCAAAGTACGGCCTTCAGATCAACGGAAAGAAAGTCTTGTTAAGAGGCGGATGCGTGCATCATGATAATGGTTTGCTTGGTTCTGCCAGCTATCCAGCCAGCGAATGGCGTAAAGTAAAGAAATTGAAGGAGAATGGATATAATGCTGTAAGATGCGCTCACAACCCACCATCAACTGCATTTCTGGATGCTTGTGATGAACTTGGAATGTATGTCATAGATGAGGCTTTTGATTGCTGGCGGGAAGGAAAGAAACTGAATGATGAGCACATTTTCTTTGAGACCCATTGGGAGGAAGAACTGCAATCCATGATATTGAGAGATCGTAACCACCCAAGTGTTATCATGTGGTCAACCGGTAATGAAATAGTAGAACGCAGCGGCCTCTCTGACGGGGCTGTCTGGTCAAAGAAACTGGCCGATGCAGTTCGCGAAATTGATAATTCTCGTCCTGTTACTAATGCACTGTGCGGTTTTTTTGAAGATCATCTTATCGCAGAAATGGAAGCAAACACCAAATCAACTGCAGGAGAAGGTAAGGATTACTGGGCAGCTAAAAGTGAGAAGTTTTGTGAACCCTTGGATGTAGTGGGATATAATTACCTGCTTGATCGATACGAAAAGGATCATAAGCTGTATCCC